>JBFIDI010000557.1:0-3621 GCA_041581405.1 Burkholderiaceae bacterium | reverse complement strand
GGTGGCGGAAACGCAGCCTGGCCGCCAGGTGCGTGAACGGGGGTGGCGTGGGCGTCGCCATAGTGATTACTCCTGGTTGTCGATCCATGAAAACATATCACTTTTCGGCAGGCCTGTATGGTCCTAAGCTTGCGTCTTACCAATTGAGGAGACACGCACCATGGACCGCCGACTGTTCTGCCTTTCCAGTTTTTCCGCCGCCGCACTGGCCTGCAC
Source organism: Burkholderiaceae bacterium (assembly GCA_041581405.1). Lineage (GTDB taxonomy): Bacteria > Pseudomonadota > Gammaproteobacteria > Burkholderiales > Burkholderiaceae_C > CAISIP01. The sequence goes on along the minus strand of JBFIDI010000557.1, from coordinate 3,405 downwards.
CGGCGCCCGGGCGTCGGACGCCTATCCGTCGCGTCCGGTACGCGTCATCGTGCCGTATGCCGCCGGCGGCGGGCCTGACGTGCAGATGCGCCAGGTCGGGCCGAAGCTCAGCGAGGCGGTGGGGCAATCCATCGTCGTCGAGAACAAGGTCGGCGCGGCCGGTGTGCTGGCCGCGCAATACGTGGCCCAGCAACATGCCGACGGCTACACCTTGTTGATGGGCTCGAACACCCATCTGATCCAGAAGATCCTGGCACCGAACCTGAAGTTCGAGCCGTTGACGGAGTTCGTTCCGGTCAGCAACATGGCGTCGTCGCCGACGGTGCTGGTGGTGCGTGCCGATGGCCCCTACCGGAAGGTCGAGGACCTGATCGCGGCGGCTCGGGCCAACCCGGGCAGGATGAACTACAGCTCGGGCGGCGTCGGTACCTCGGCGCACCTGGCCGGCGCGACGCTGGTGACGCTGGCCGGCCTGAAGGCCACGCACATTCCCCTCAAGGGTTCGGTGGAGATCATGGCCTCGTTGTTGCGCGGCGATACCGATTTCGCATTCCCGGTGTCCGGCACCGGCGTGCCGCAGGTCAAGGGCGGCAAGCTGCGCGCGCTGGCCGTCACCAGCGCGGCGCGGCTGAAGGAATTGCCCGACGTGCCGACGCTCAACGAAATCATGCGCAACGAGTTGACGGTGCAGGAGTCCTGGTTCGGTTTCTGGGCGCCGGCCGGCACGCCGGCCGAAGTGGTGAACAAGCTGCATGCGGCCGCCAGCCGGGTGCTGGCCGATCCGGCGATCAAGGCCTTGTTCGAGTCCACCGGCAGTTCGCCCGCGCCCAGTGCGAGTCCGCAGGCCTTCGCCAGCTACGTGCAGAGCGAAAACCGCAAGTGGGCGGAAATCGTCAAACTCACCGGCGCCACCGCAGGCTGAGGACACGGCAAATGGCCAAACCACTGGAAGGGCTGCGGGTCCTCGATCTGTCGCACGTGATCGCCGGGCCGCTGGCGTCGTTCTACCTGGCGCAACTCGGCGCCGAAGTGATCAAGATCGAACCGCCCGGCAGCGGCGAGGTGATGCGGGCCAGCCGGCCGGCAAGCGCGGAGGGCGACACGCCCGCGGGCTTCGTCGCGCTCAACGCCGGCAAACGCTCGCTGGCGCTGGACATCCGCACGCGCGAGGGCGCGGACATCGTGCGCGCGCTGGTGGAGCGGGCGGACGTCTTCATCGAGAACTTCCGCCCCGGTGTCGTTGCGCGCCACGGGCTGGACTACGACGCGGTCAAGGCGATCCGGCCGGACATCGTCTATTGCGCCATCTCCGGTTATGGCCAGCAGGGCGAATGGGCGGGCCGCGGCGCATACGACCACGTGGTGCAGGCCCTGACCGGCATGATGATGATGTCGGGCGACTCCGAGGAGCAGCCGCCGGTCAAGGTCGGGTTTCCGGCGATCGACGTCGCGGTGGGCATGCTGGCTGCGTTGTCGATCACCGCGGCGCTGCACCGGCGCGCGCGCGACGGCGTCGGCCAGTTCATCGACGCCTCGATGGTGCAGGCCTCGCTGATGCTGATGTACCCGAATGCCAGCGCCTTGCTCAGCGGTGGTGCGGAGCCCAAGCGGGTCGGCAACCGCGGCTACACCGGCAGCCCGACCGCCGACACCTACCGCTGTGCCGATGGCTGGCTGGCGACGGCGGCCAACACGCCGGCGCAGTTCCGCAAGCTCGCGGCCGTGCTGGGGCTGGAGGAACTGTGCGACGACGGCGCCGCACTCGACCTCGACGCGTTCAACGCGCCCGGTGGCGGCTTCGTCGTCGCGCGCGACCTGGACTACCTGCGCGCGCGCTTCAATGCGGCCTTCCTGCCGCGCAGCGCCAGCGAAATGGAGACCGCGCTCAATGCGGTGGGTGTGCCGGCGGCGCGGGTGCGCCGGCTCGGCGAGTTCCTGCGCGAGACCGACGGCGCCGATCGCGTCACGTTGCCGATCGAGGCATTCCAGCAGGGCGCGCAGGCGGTGCGCACACCGGGCCTGGGTTTTTGCTGCGCGCAGGACGGCCGGGCCAACGGCCGGGGTGCCGAACGCCTGGGCGACAGCACCCGCAGCCTGTTGCAGGAACTGGGTGTGCCGGCCGACACCATCGACCGGCTGGTCCGCGACGGCGTCATCGGCGCGGGCCCGGTGCAACCCGCTGCCCCATTGCCGGCTTGAGCGCGGCGATCGGTTGGCCACCGACGTGGCACACGTCGCGACTTCGGCGCCGGCATACACGACGGTACCCACCACGCAGGGGGCTCAGGACGGTATCGGCTCCAGGTGCTGCGCCAGCACGCGCGCCACGTGCAGCGCCTCGCGCTGCGCGCCGTCGTGGATCTGGTGCCGGCAACTGGTGCCGTCGGCGACGATCAGCGCGTCGGGCCGCTCGCGCACGGCCGGCAGCAGGCTGAGTTCGGCCATCTGCATCGACACGTCGTGGTGGCGGGCCTCGAAGCCGAAGGCACCGGCCATGCCGCAGCACGAACTCTCGATGGTTTCCACCTGCGCATCGGGAATCAGGCGCAGCACCTCGAGCACCGGCGGCATGACGCCGAAGGCCTTCTGGTGGCAGTGGCCGTGCACCAGCATGGGCCGGGTGGCGGCATGCAGCCGCAAGGTCCCGAAGCGGCCGGCCCGGTGTTCGCGTGCGACGAATTCCTCGAACAACATCGCCTGGCCCGCCAGGCGCACGGCGGCATCGCCCAGGCCCATCACCAGGTGTTCGTCGCGCAGCGTCAGCAGGCACGAGGGCTCCAGCCCGACGATGGCGATGCCGGCGTCGACGAAGGGCGTGAAGGTGTCGAGCAAGGCGCGGGCACGCTGCTTCGCGTGCTCCGCCATGCCGGCGGCGAGCAGGGTGCGGCCGCAACACGGCGCGCGGCCGTCGGCCTGGGTCGCCACGTGCACCGCATACCCGGCCGCCTGCAACACCCGGACCGCATCACGCGCGTTCTCGGACTCGAAATGGCCGTTGAAGGTGTCGACGAACAACACCGCGGCGTTGTTGCCGCTGGCCGCCGCCGCCAGCACCTCGGCGCGGCTGGCCAGCGCCAGCTGGGGCGCCTGGGCGGCGAAGGTGTCGCGGCGCCAGCGCGGCAGGCTGCGCCGGGCCGACAGGCCGAGCCAGCGTTCGCCGAGCGCCGCGGCGCCGGGGATGTGGTCGCGCAGGTTGAACAGCCACGGCAGGCGGCTGGCCAGCGGCGCGATGTCGGGCAGCCGGGCCACCAGCCGGTCGAGCAGCGACACGCCGTGGCGGGCGGCGCGTTGCGCGGTGTATTCGAGCTTCATGCGCGCCATGTCGACGCCGGTCGGACACTCTCGCCGGCAGCCCTTGCACGACACGCAGAGCGCCATCGCTTCGGCCATCTCCGGGGTGTCGAG
>JBFIDI010000556.1:0-3626 GCA_041581405.1 Burkholderiaceae bacterium | reverse complement strand
CCGGAAGGCTGTGGGAGATGGGCCGGCGGCATGACAACCAGTCTGGCAAAAGCCGCCGCCACTGGCTGTAGGACAAGGGAGCTTCCAGCCGTCGGCCCGGCTTGGCAATGTGCCGCGACGCTGAACTTCGGGCGGCCCGTGGCGTCGCACCGACAACCACGCATCGAGAACCACACGGCGCCCCGCCCGGATGGCGCGGCCGCCCGAGGAAGGATAGGATGACCCATGGCACCGATACCCACACCTGAACCGATACCGCCGGCACCGGGAGAACGCAAGCCTGAGACGCCGCCGAAGATCCGCGACCCCCAGCCGCATCCCAACGAGCCGCCGGTGTCGGACCCGCAACCCACGCCCGGCCCGCCGGTGCCGGTGGAGGACCCGCCGCCCCGGCGCTGAGACCGGCCGCGCTGCTGTTTCATCGCATGAAACCGGTGGCCGCCACCGGTCGTTTCTGGCTACAGTGGTTGTGCCAGACCCGCGCTGGACAGGATGGAATCACCGGCCCGACCGGCGTCCATGCCAGGCATGCCCTGCCATGGCATCGTCGCAACCACGACAAGACGACACGACTGCCGCACACGCAGGTCGGAGAAGACACCCTGGTCCGGGCCACTCGGTCCTGGTCGCCGTCACCACCAACCGGAGCCTGCACCCCATGCACCCCATGCACCCCATCGCCTGCGCCAGTTCACCCACACGTACACGCATCAACACCCGGCACGCCGATGCCACCGAGGCGCCGACCGCGGGAGGCCGGCCATGATGCCGTCCACCGTCTCGTGCAGCATCGACCTGCAGGCCGAAGGCAAACGTATCGGCCACCTGCGCATCAACAAGATCACCAACACCGCCGGCTGGGCCAGCACCTTCATCCACCTGGGCTGCGTCGTCAACGGCAAGGGCCCGACCGTCCTGGTGCTGGCCGGCAACCACGGCGACGAATACGCCGGCCAGCTGGCCGCATTGCGGCTGCTGCAGGAACTGCAGCCTGAGCAGGTGCACGGGCGCGTCATCATCATCCCGGTGTTGTCGCCGCCGGCGTCGAAGGCCAACACCCGCACCTGGCCCTCGGGCGCGAACTTCAACCGCGCCTTCCCCGGCCGGCCGGACGGCCCGCCGCATGAACAACTGGCCGACTACCTGACCCGCGTGTTGTTTCCGATGGCCGACGTCGTCATCGACATGCACTCGGGCGGGCGCAGCAGCACCTTTTTGCCGTGTTCGCACATGCACGTGGTCGACAACCCGCAGCAACGCAAGGCCATGCTCGAGGCCATGGAGGCCTGGTGCAGCGACTGGCACTACCTATATATAGATGTCAACGGTAACGGCCTGCTGCCGGTGGAAGCCGAGAACCAGGGCAAGCTGGTCGTGACCACCGAACTCTACGGCGGCGGCCGCGTGCCGGTGGCGGTGCAGGAACTGGCCTGGAACGGCCTGAACAACGTGTTGCGCCACGTGGGCGCGATGAAGGGCGAAGTCCAGACCCGCGCCTCACTCGGCCTGCCCCCGGCCGTCATCATCGACGGCCGCGACCCGGGCAACATCGTCGTCTCGCCCGAAGACGGGCTGTTCGAGGTGATGCTCGAGCCCGGCGACCCGGTCAAGGCCGGCCAGCCGGTGGGGCGGCTGTGGTTCATGGACAAACCGTCGCGGGCGCCGGAGCTGCTGTGTTCGCCGGTGGACGGCGTCGTGGTCGTGACGCGCGCGATTCCGATCACGGAACAGGGGGATTGTGTGTTCGTGGTGGGGACGGTGATCGAGAGGGAGGCGATTTTGTAGCGGGGAGGTGGATGCGGGCTAAACACTCGCTTGCCCGCCGACCCGGATACCCATCAACGGCAAGCGCAGCGCTGCATCCCGCCTGGCCAGGCGCAGGCGCCGGTGACGCGAGGGTCTAGACGGCCAGGCCTGTTCCACGTCGAGACAAATCGGGTTGCCCGGCCAACAGCCCGGCAACCGAAACGTCTTCGTCCAACGCGTCCCAGTGCAATCCCGACTTGCTCAATTCGACCTGGGCGCGTTGTTCCTGCGTTGCTTCCAACAGCCGCGGGAACCAGGCCAACGGCACCGCAATGGTTCGGCCATCGATCAAGCCCACCCACATGGTGTCGTCGTCGAAACGTACGGATTTAGGCGAAGTGCTCATTCCAAGAGAGCCAGAACTTTGCCTCGCCATCGCTGTTTCGAACATGCACATGCATGTCCTCGCGCGGATTGCCCTCATTCGAATAAAAGAAGAACCGGAACGACCTATGGCGAAAGGCAACGGGCATAGCGGCAGTTTAATCATTGCCTTGCCGAATGCAAAAGGGGCCTGGTGCGTTTCGCCAGGCGGCAGGGTGCTCACGCGGCGCCTCCGACAAGCCCGCCAAACGTCATCAGAACTTGGATCGGGGGTTGTTGTTTCCTCCTCGGCCCTGCCCCTCCGCCCCCTTGCGCCGCAGATATGCCGGAATCGCGTCGTCCTGCACCTCCAGATCCGAATACTGGAACTGCGCCGTCGAGGCCAGCCGCGACGACATGCGTTTGGCGGAGAAACGCAACTCCTTGACCGACATCGCGGCATCGCGCTCGGTCAGCTCCCGCAGCCGGGCCAGCTTGTCGCGCAACCAGGGGTGGTCGGCCACGGCGGGCTCCATCAGCTTGAGCTTGCGCCGGGCGGCCAGCGTGTCGCCGGCCAGCAGCAAGGTACGCACCTCGGCCGCGGCGTCGCCGAACTCAAGCTCCTGCAGACGCTGCGCCACCACGGGATCCGACTGCAGGTCCTTGCAGGCCGATGCGTCGAGCACGGGCAGGGACAACACCGGGCTGTGCAGCGAGCGGCTCGCGCCAAACATGTCCTCGGCCTGCAGCGTGACGGACAACAAGGCGCGGTGCTGGTCGTTTAACGGGTGGGCCGCCTTGCCGGGGTCGTTCGACGTCAGCGCGCCGACGTGCAGCCGCACCATCAGCCACGACTCCGCCGCCCAGGCCAGGTCGCTGAGCACATACCGGCCATCGCCCAGCCGGTGCACCTGGCCCAGCGCCTCGGCGACCACGCCCGGCCCGGGCACCAGGTTCAGGCGCAGGCCCCGCAGCACCATCGCCTGCAGCAGCGCCAGCTCCTCGTCGAAGCCGTCGACCAGGTCGGCCGCCGTCTGGCCGTAATACTGCTGCCCGCCGCCGGCACGCGCCATGCCCAGCATCAGGTCCTCGTTGAAGCCGCGGCCCAGGCCCACCGTCGTGGTGCTGACGCCTTGCGCCAGCCAATACGCGCATTGCTGCTCGATGCGCACCGGGTCGAGCAGGCCGGCATTGGCCTGGCCGTCGGACAGCAGGATGACGCGGGACAGGCTGTGCTCGCCGTTGCCGGCCGTGCATGCGCCCTCGTCTGCTGTGGCCGCGCGCAACCGGCCGCCCGCCTCCAGCTGCCGCGCACCGGCCAGCCAGCCGGCATGCAGATCCGTGCTGCCGCCGCTGCGCACGCCTTCCAGCGCCGCGCGCACCCGGGCCGGGTCCCCGGCGGCGGCCAGCGGCAGCGGCACCTGCACCTGGTCGTCGTACAGCACCACGGCCAGTTCGTCGCGCGGGGCCAGCCGGCCGGCGATGTGTTCGACGCAGCGCAGCGCCTCGTCCAGCGG
>JBFIDI010000555.1:0-3648 GCA_041581405.1 Burkholderiaceae bacterium | reverse complement strand
GGCACCCGTCGGTCCTACAAGCGCGTGCGTCCGCCATGATTGCTTGATCCTCCGGATTGCCGGAATATCCCTATGCGAAGCCCTGGCGCGTGGCTACGATCCGCTTCTGACTGCAGTATCCAAACCCCAAGGAGACATCCATGAAGATGACAACCAGGCTCAGACAACTCATTACAAGCGGGCAGACGGCCATGGGTGCCACAGCCTACGACGGCCTTACCGCAAGGCTGGTTTGCGAGGCGGGATTCGACATCATCGGCATCTCGGGCTTCCAGGTCTCGGCGTCCATGGGCATGCCCGACGCCGAGCTGTATTCCATGAGCGAGATGCTCCACGCGACACGCGCCATCGTCGACTCCAGCACGGTCCCTGTCATCGCCGATTGCGATACGGGTTATGGCAATGCGGTGAATGTGATGCGTACCGTGCGCGAATTCGAGCGCATAGGCGTCGCCGGCCTGTTCATCGAGGACCAGGCGAGCCCGAAACGGTGTCCGCTGCTGATGGACCCGGAACTGAACTCGCTCGAAGAAAGCGTCGGCAAGATTCGCGCAGCCGTCGCTGCGCGTACGGACCCTGACCTGGTGATCATCGCGCGCACCGATGCCGTGACGGTCGATGAGGCCTGCCTCCGCGGCAAGGCCTATGCGCAGGCTGGCGCGGACATGGTGCTCACGATCAGCCGCTGCACCAAGAGTTACGAAGATCTCGAAAGGATCCGCGCAGCCGCGGCGGTGCCGCTGCTCCTGATACTGACCGGCTGGACCGAACGCCTGAGCGCCGAACAACTGGGCCGCGTAGCGGGCGCCGCGTGTTACGGCATGCCGACGCTCTTGACGGTGACACAGTCGCTGCGCACCAATCTCGCGGCCCTGCGCGCGAACAGGGGCTCGTCGCATCTGCCCCTGCCAATGACCTCGTTCGAGGACTTCAAGAGCTTCATCGGATTTCCCGAGATGGAACGACTGCAGAACGAATTCATGCCCGCACCGCAGTGACTGGCCGCCGGCTAGAGGCTGGCGCGGTAGTCCTTCGGCGAAATTCCCATCACGCGGTGAAAGCTGCTGCTGAAGGCGCTGGCCGACTGGTAGCCCAGGTCGAAAGCGATGCTGGACACGCTGCGTGTCTTTCCAGCCAGGTGGTGGGCCGCCAGCCGCATGCGGACCTGAAGCAGATACTCCAGCGGTGGCACGCCCGCAAGCTCCTTGAACCGTCCCGCGAAAACCGAGCGCGACATGCCCGCTGCGCGCGCCAGCTCTTCGACGGTCCAGGTTCGCTCGGGTGCCGCGTGCAGCATCTGCATTGCCTTGGAAACCCTCGGGTCCGACATGGCGCGCAGCCAGCCGCCGGCCATCTCCACGTTGCTTTCCACATGGGCCCGCAAGGCCTGCACCAGCATGATCTGTGCGACATGGTGGCGAATCAGAATGGCGCCAACCCGGTTGTCCAGCGTTTCCTGGTTGAGCAGGTTGGTGCAGGACGACAAGATGGCGGCGTCGCGTTCGGTGCCCGAGGGAATGCGCACAAATGGCGGCAGGGATTCCAGCAGGACCTGGCTCATGAGCTCGCCGAAGGTGAATCGGCCGCCGATGATGACGGTGCGCTCCCCCACGCTGCCGTGGCGCACCACGGCACTGGACGTGCCGCGGAACAAGACGAGTCCGTTCGCCACGCTCACGCGATCGGAAGTGTAGAGCCGGTATGGCAGCCCGCGGGTCAGGATATAGGCATCACCCTTGCGGATCTGTACCACAGCTTCGCCGGCGACCTTGAGCCAGCATCCGCCTTCCAGGACAGCTGCGAACCGCACGTAAGGGGTACGCGGAAAATCCATGGCCCAGTCGCCCAGGCACTCGAGCCGGGCAGGCGGATAGATGTCGACCTTCATCCCCGCGAACATCGGCGCGAGCGCGTCTGGCGTGCCCTGCTGCGTTGGCAGATTGGGATCGTCCGAGGTCTTCAATTCAAGGTTGCAATCGTAGATTTCGCACCACAGAAAACCACATACCTGACACGGGCGTGTGTGCGCCTTAAGCAGTCCGTTGCTCGGAGATTTCGAGTTCGGCCTTCATGATATCGCGCATCGCGAATTTCTGGATCTTTCCAGTGATCGTCATGGGAAAGCCATCCACAAACCGGATGTAGCGCGGCACCTTGTAGTGCGCGATCTTGCCCCGGCAGAAATCGCGGATGGACTCCGCGTCGACGCTCTGCCCCTGCTTGAGGACGATCCAGGCGCACAGTTCCTCGCCGTATTTCACGTCCGGGACTCCGATCACCTGCACGTCGGACACCGCCGGGTGACGGTACAGGAACTCCTCGATCTCCCTGGGATACACGTTTTCGCCGCCGCGAATCACCATGTCCTTGATGCGGCCGACAATGTTGACGTAGCCACTCTCGTCCATCGTCGCAAGATCGCCCGTGTGCATCCAGCCTTCGGCGTCGATGGCCTGCGCCGTCTTCTCCGGCTCACCCCAATAACCGTGCATCACCGAATACCCTTTGGTGCAGAACTCGCCCGTCGTACCGGTGGCCAGCAGCGCGCCCGTTTCCGGATCTATGACCTTGATCTCCAGATGCGGATGCACCAGCCCTACGGTGGAGACCCGTGTTTCCAGCGGTGTGATGGTCGTGCTCTGGCAACTCACGGGACTGGTTTCGGTCATGCCATAGGCGATGGTCACTTCACGCATGTGCATGCGACTCACCACCTGCTTCATGACTTCGATCGGACAAGGGGACCCGGCCATGATGCCGGTGCGCAGCGAACGCAAGTCGAACTCGGCAAAGCGCGGGTGCGTCAGTTCAGCGATGAACATCGTCGGCACGCCATGCAGGCCAGTGCATTTCTCGTCCTGTACCGTCTCCAGTACGGTCAGCGGATCAAAGCCATCGTTCGGGTATACGATGGCGGCGCCGTGCGTGAGGCAGGCCAGGTTGCCCAGCACCATGCCAAAGCAGTGGTACAGCGGCACGGGGATGCACAGCCGGTCATGTTCGGTCAGCTTCATGGCCTCCCCGATGAAGAAGCCGTTGTTCAGGATGTTGCGGTGTGTCAGGGTTGCACCCTTGGGGAAGCCCGTCGTGCCGCTGGTGAACTGGATGTTGATCGGGTCCGTGGCCTTCAACGCATCGCCGGCCTTGCGCAAGGCCGGGTCCGCCGCATCACCCTTGTCCATGAGTTCGGCAAAGGAGAGCATGCCCGCCTGCGTGTCGCCGCCAAGATGTACGACCGTGTGAAGCTGCGGGGCGCGGGCTGCACGCAACTGACCTGGTACGGCTGCCGCGAGTTCCGGCGCCAGTTCGCGCACGATGGCGATGTAGTCGCTGGACTTGTACGCTGTCATGGTCACGAGCAGCTTGCAACCCACCTTGTTCAAAGCATATTCCAGTTCGGTGACGCGGTAGGCCGGATTGATGTTGACCAGAATGATGCCCGCCTTGGCAGTGGCAAGCTGCATCAAAAGCCACTCGACGCTGTTGTGCGCCCAGATGCCCGCTCGGTCGCCGGTGGTCAGGCCGCACCGCATCAACGCGCTGGCCAATTGGCTGGACTGGCGATCGAGCTCTTGGTAACTGAGCCGCGCTACCTGATGGCGCGACACCAAGGCGTCCCGCTGCGGAAAACGGCGCGCCATGGCCTCG
>JBFIDI010000554.1:0-3650 GCA_041581405.1 Burkholderiaceae bacterium | reverse complement strand
CGAGCCGGTCGAGACGACCTGGATGTCCTCGATGACCTCGCCTTCACCCAGGCGCATGATGGTGCCCTTGCCGAACTGCTTTTCGATCTGGGCCAGCGCCACTTGCAGGGCCTTGGCTTTTTCGCTGTTGGCGGGAGAGAGGTTCTTGACGGGGGCGTCCATGGGAATTCCTTTTTAAAACAAGGGCTTGGAAAGAGTTTGCATCTGGTGTTAACAACAGGCTGGATGCTTGAACAGTAGTTTAGATCAGATCATTGGATTTCGAGAACAGTTTTTTTAGTCAATTTGATTTACGATGCGCCGGATGCAAGCCACCCTCCGCGCCACCGCCTGGCGCCAGGCCCATCTGGGGCGCCTGGCCGAACTGGCGCACCTGCGCTTCGACGCCCGCGTGCTCGCCCTGATGGCCCGCAACGCCGAACTGGCGTTGTCCTTGTCGCATCTTGCGGCACGCGGCAAGCTGGGCGCATCGCACATTCAGATTACGCGTCACCTCGCCGAAGACGGCAGCGGGTTGACCGAACTCGCGCGCCAGGCGGGCATCACCAAGCAGGCCATGGGCAAGCTGGTGGACCAGTGCGCGGCCTGGGGCCTGGTCGAACGCCAGCCCGACCCCCGCGACGCGCGCGGGGTCCGGATCGTCTTCACCGACAACGGCCGGCAATGGCTGGCCGCCTACCGGCAGGCCGTCGAGCAGGCCGAGGCCGAGTTCCGGCTCGCGGTCGGCCCGGAGGTCGCCACCGTGGTGCTGCTGGGCCTGGAGGCCTATGTCGCCTGACGGTCGGCACCGGCCAAGGGCCTGGGCCCGCGTCGCCGCGGCGCCTAGAATCGATCACGAACCGGCATCGACCGGCAACCGACAGCGGCCCGCCCCGCAGGAGGAGACATCCATGCGCATCCTGATTGCCGAAGACGATGGCGTCCTGGCCGACGGCCTGCTCCGCGCCTTGCGCGGCACCGGCGCCGCCGTCGACCATGTGGCCACCGGCAGCGAGGCCGACGCCGCGCTGATGACCAACAAGGAATTCGACCTGCTGATCCTGGACCTGGGACTGCCGAAGATGCACGGCCTGGAAGTGCTGCGCAAGCTGCGTGCCCGCGGCTCGACCGTGCCGGTGCTGATCCTGACCGCCGCGGACAGCATCGAGGAACGGGTCAAGGGCCTGGACTTCGGCGCCGACGACTACATGGCCAAGCCGTTCAGCCTGCAGGAACTCGAAGCACGGGTACGCGCGCTGCTGCGCCGGCGCATGGGTGGCGCCTGCGACAACATCCGTCACGGCCCGCTGGTCTACGACCAGGCCGGCCGCGTGGCGACCATCGACGGCCAGATGGTCGACCTGTCGGCGCGCGAACTCGGCCTGCTCGAGGTGCTGCTGCAACGCGCCGGGCGCATGGTCAGCAAGGACCAGTTGGTCGAGCATCTCTGCGAATGGGGCGACGAGGTCAGCAACAACGCGATCGAGGTCTACGTGCACCGGCTGCGCAAGAAGATCGAGAAAGGCCCGATCCGCATCGCGACCGTGCGTGGCCTCGGTTATTGCCTCAAGCTGCTGCCCGGCGAGCCGGCCGCGACGACCGCCCCGACCGCGACGCGCCCATCCACGGCAACGTGAAGCTGTTCCAGCGCGAGCAGCGCTCGCTGTTCGGCGAAATCCTGGACTGGATGCTGACGCCGCTGCTGCTGCTGTGGCCGATCAGCCTGGTGCTGACCTGGTTCGTCGCGCAGAGCGCGGCCGGCAAGCCGTTCGACCAGGCGCTGGAGATCAACGTCGGCGAAATTGCGGCACTGGTGCATACCCGCGACGGACAACTGCAATTCGACATGCCGATGCCGGCGCGCAAGCTGCTGCGCGCCAGCGAGTCGGACACCATCTACTACCAGGTCATCGGCGCCCGCGGCGAGTTGCTCGGCGGCGAGCGCAACCTGCCGCTGCCACCGCCGGACGAATCGCCGTTCTTCGGCCAGGTGCGGCTGCGCGACGACGACTACCAGGGCGACGGGCTGCGCGTGGCCTACAAATGGCTCGAAGTCGACCTGCCGATGGGCCGGCCGGTGCTGGTGCAGGTGGCCGAGACGCTGGACAAGCGCGCCGTGCTGGCCACCGAAATCGTCAAGGGCGTGATGCTGCAGCAATTCATCATCTTGCCGCTGGCGGTGTTGCTGGTCTGGCTCGGCCTGGCCTATGCCATCAAGCCGCTGAACAAGCTCGAGGAACGCATCCGCGCCCGCAAGCCGGACGACCTCAGTCCGCTGGACGACCGGTCGGTGCCGCAGGAGGTCGCGCCCCTGGTGTCGTCGGTCAACGACCTGCTGCAGCGCCTGACCAAGTCGATCGAACACCAGAAACGCTTCCTCGCCGACGCCGCGCACCAGCTCAAGACACCGCTGGCCGGCCTGCGCATGCAGGCCGACCTGGCGCAACGCGAAGGCGTCAGCGCCGAGGAGTTCAAGCTCTCGCTGCGCCAGATCGGCAACGCCAGCGTTCGCGCCACCCATACCGTCAACCAGCTGCTCGCGCTGGCACGCGCCGAAGGCAGCAGCACGGCCATGGCGCGACAACCCTGCGACCTGGCCGAACTGACGGTCGCCGCCGTGCAGGACTGCCTGACCCGCGCCAACGACAAGGCCATCGACCTGGGCTACGAAGGCGAACCTCCGGGCGCCAAGGGCGTCGTGCTCGACGGCAATGCCACCTTGTTGTCCGAACTGATCCGCAACCTGCTGGACAACGCCATCCACTACACGCCCTCGAGTCCGGAGCATCCCGGCGTGGTGACGGCCCGGGTGCTGGCCGATCCGTTCGGCAAGGTGTTGCTGCTGCAGATCGAGGATTCCGGACCCGGCATTGCGCCGGCCGAACGCGAAATGGTGTTCAAGCCGTTCTACCGTGTGCTCGGCAGCGGTGTCGACGGCTCCGGCCTGGGCCTGCCGATCGTGCTCGAGATCGCCCAGTTGCATCGCGCCACGGTCAGCATCGAGGACACCGACAGCCGCCTCGACCCGCCGGGCTGCCGCTTCGTCGTGCGGTTCGACACCTCGGCCGGCACGAGCGAGGGCAGGGACGCCGGGTAAGGCCTCGGTAAGACCCCGGTCGTATCGTGGCGGTCGGGCCGGCATGCGATGGGACAACATATCGACCGCGGCCGGCGTCCCAGCAACGAAACGAGAACAAGGAGACGACATGATCCGGACCCGGGGCCAGCAACGATTGATCGCGCTGTTCTTTGCGGCATTGATGGCACTGAACTATCCGCTGCTGTCATTGTGGAGTTCGCCCACCACGGTATTCGGCCTGCCGCTGTTCCCGACCGCGCTGTTCGGCCTGTGGGCCATCCTGATCGCGACCATGGCCTGGTTGCTGGAACACGCCGGCGACTGACGGCCGCCGCCCGCAGGCAAACACCATGTTGTCAGCCCCCCTGGTCGTCGGCGCGTCCTTCGCCTACCTGCTGCTGCTGTTCGCGGTGGCCAGCCTGGGTGACCGCCGCGCCGCGCAGGGGCGTTCGCTGATCGGCAACGCCTGGGTCTACGCCTTGTCGATGGCCGTGTATTGCACCGCCTGGACCTACTTCGGCAGCGTCGGGCGCGCGGCCAGTGCCGGCATCTGGTTCCTGCCGATCTACCTGGGACCGACGCTGGCCATGGT
>JBFIDI010000553.1:0-3652 GCA_041581405.1 Burkholderiaceae bacterium | reverse complement strand
CCGTCACCGGCATCGCCGGCGATCAGCAGGCTGCTGGCTTCGGCCAGGCCTGCTTTGCCCCCGGCATGACCAAGAGCACCTACGGCACCGGCTGCTTCGCGGTGATGAACACCGGCGAACGCGCGGTCGCCTCGGGGCACGGGCTGCTCACCACCGTCGCCTACCGGATGGACGGGCGCACGACGTACGCGCTCGAGGGCTCCATCTTCGTCGCCGGGGCGGCGGTGCAGTGGCTGCGCGACGGGCTCGGCGTGATCGCCGACAGCCGCGAGACCGAGCGGCTCGCCGCCAGCCTCGAGGACAACCGGGGCGTGTACCTGATCCCTGCCTTCACCGGGCTCGGCGCGCCGCACTGGGACCCGAACGCGCGCGGCCTGCTGGTCGGAGTCACGCGCGGCACTCAGCGTGCGCATATCGCCCGCGCCACGCTGGAGGCGATCGCGCTGCAAAGCGCAGACGTCTTTGCCGCGATGGCGGCGGACTCCGGCATCGCGCTGCGCGAGTTGCGTGTCGACGGCGGAGCCAGCCGCAACGATTTGCTGATGCAGATGCAGGCCGACTTCCTCGGCGTTCCGGTCGTGCGCCCGCGGGTCACGGAAACCACGGCGCTGGGGGCGGCCTACCTGGCGGGGCTTGCCACCGGTTTCTGGTCCGGGGCAGACGAACTGGCCGCCCAGTGGGCGATGGACCGGCGTTTCGCGCCCGCGATGGGCGACGCGGCGCGGGCCGACAAGCGCGCGCGCTGGCGCAAGGCGGTGGAACGGGCGAAGGGCTGGGCAGACCATTGACGAACGACAGCCTTGCCGGCGCTGCCGCGGGCACGACCGAGCGCCGGGCCCTGGTGGCGCGGCTGATGGCGGGCGTCACCTGCGACGTGGCCATCGTCGGGGGCGGTGCCACCGGCCTGGGGGTGGCGCTGGACGCAGCCTTGCGCGGTTTCTCCGTGGTGCTGGTCGAGTCGCACGACTTTGCCAAGGGCACGTCGTCCCGGGCCACCAAGCTGGTCCACGGCGGCGTGCGTTACCTGGCCCAGGGCAATATCGCGCTGGTGCGCGAGGCGCTGCGCGAACGCACCACGCTGCTGAACAACGCGCCGCACCTGGCGCAGCCGCTGGCCTTCGTGATGCCCTCCTACAAGTGGTGGGAAACGCCGTTCTACGGCGCCGGCCTCACGGCCTACGACTTGCTGGCCGGCAAGGCGGCGCTCGGCCCGACGCGTTTCCTGAGCCGCGGCCGGGCGCAGGCGCTGTTGCCGAATGCCCGCGCCGATGGCCTGTGCGGCGGCGTGCAGTACTGGGACGGCCAGTTCAACGATGCCCGGCTGGCGCTCGCATTGGCGCGCAGCGCCGCCGACCGGGGCGCCTTGCTGGTCAACTATTGCCGCGCCGATGACCTGATCAGTGAGGCGGGCAAGGTGGTCGGGCTGCGCTGCACCGATGTCGAGACCGGGCAGGCACTGGAGTTGCGTGCGCGTTGCGTCATCAACGCCGCCGGGGTCTGGGTCGACGACCTGCGCCAGAAGGACGGCGACGCCAACCGCGGCGACGGCCGGCACCCGACGCGGCCCATGGTGGCGCCGAGCCAGGGCGTGCACATGGTGGTCGACCGGGAGTTCCTGGCCAGCGACAACGCCTTGATGGTGCCCAAGACCGCCGACGGACGGGTGCTGTTTGCCGTTCCCTGGCTGGGCAAGGTGATCCTGGGCACCACCGACACCCCGCGCAACGACCTGGCGCGCGAGCCCGAACCGTTCGACGAGGAGGTGGAGTTCATCCTGTCGGAGGCGGCCCGCTACCTGCACAAGGCGCCGACCCGAGCCGACGTGCGCAGCGTCTGGGTCGGGCTGCGGCCGCTGGTCAAGCCGCAGGACGACGACGGCGCCAGTACCAAGGGCCTGAGCCGCGAACATACGGTACTGGTCAGTCGCAGCGGCCTGGTCACGGTGACCGGCGGCAAGTGGACGACCTACCGGGCGATGGCCGAAGACGTGTTGCAGACCTGCTTCGACAAGGCCTTGTTGCCGGCCCGGGCGGCCGGCGCGACACGCCATTTCAAGCTGGCGGGCGCTGCGCGGCAGACGCCGGAGTCGGCGACGTCGATCAGCCTGGCTCCCGGCCCGCACAGTTATGGCGACGACCAGGCCCTCGTGCAGTCCCTGCCGGGGGCCGAACGCTGGCTGGCGCCGGGACTGTCCGAGGCGATGGTCCGCTTCGCCGCCCGATACGAATATGCGCGTACCGTCGAGGACATGCTGGCGCGGCGCTCCCGGATGCTGTTTCTCGACGCGCGCCAGGCCATGGCGCTGGGCCCGCAGGTGGCGGACATCCTGCGCGAGGAGACGGGTTGCGACCCCCGGCCGGCTGATTTCCAGGACCTGGCGCAAAAATATTTGCTCGATTTCAGCCAAGCGCGTTGACGCACCCAACTTCGTGGTGCATAATCGCGGGCTTCGCTCTTCATCGAGCGGATAAGAATCTGCCCAATAGCAGGTGGTGCGAGTGGTTCGCGCCATCGACGACGGGCCCAAGACTGACCTGTTGATTGCCGGACGTCCCGTTCGGTGGTTTACGGGGACAAGTTGGGAAACACATAAATGATCCAGACTGAATCTCGATTGGAAGTCGCCGACAACACCGGCGCCAAGTCCGTCCTGTGCATCAAGGTGCTTGGCGGCTCCAAGCGCCGTTACGCCAGCGTAGGCGATGTCATCAAGGTGAGCGTCAAGGAAGCCGCTCCGCGTGGTCGCGTCAAGAAAGGCGAGATCTACAGCGCGGTGGTGGTGCGTACGGCCAAGGGCATCCGCCGTGGCGACGGCTCCCTGGTGAAATTCGACGGCAATGCCGCCGTGTTGCTCAATGCCAAGCTCGAGCCGATCGGCACGCGCATCTTCGGGCCGGTCACGCGCGAGCTGCGGACCGAGAAGTTCATGAAGATCGTGTCGCTGGCTCCCGAAGTACTGTAAGGACACAAGCCATGAACAAGATTCGCAAAGGCGACGAAGTCATCGTCATCGCGGGCCGCGACAAGGGCAAGCGGGGCAAGGTCTCGCTGCGCAAGGACGACTCCTATATTCTGGTCGACGGCGTCAACCTGGTGAAGAAGCACACCAAGCCGAACCCGATGAAGGGCACGACCGGCGGCATCGTGGAAAAGGCGATGCCGATCCACCAGTCCAACGTCGCAATTTTCAATACTGCATCCGGCAAGGCTGACCGGGTCGGCATCAAGCTGCAGGCAGACGGCAAGCGCGTGCGCGTTTACAAGTCCAGCGGCGAAGAAATCAAGGTGGCATGAACATGGCGCGTCTGCAACAACACTATCGCGAAAAAGTCGCTCCGGAGCTGATCGCCAAGTTCGGCTACAAGTCTCCGATGCAGGTGCCGCGCCTGACCAAGATCACGCTCAACATGGGTGTGAGCGAGGCGGTCGCCGACAAGAAGGTCATGGAAAACGCCGTTGCCGACCTGACCAAGATCGCCGGCCAGAAGCCGGTCGTGACCAAGTCGAAGAAGGCCATCGCCGGTTTCAAGATCCGCGAAGGCCAGGCCATCGGTTGCATGGTCACGCTGCGTGGCGTGCAGATGTTCGAGTTCCTGGATCGTTTCGTCACCGTGGCGCTGCCCCGGGTGCGCGACTTCCGCGGCATTTCGGG
>JBFIDI010000552.1:0-3686 GCA_041581405.1 Burkholderiaceae bacterium | reverse complement strand
GCCTACCTGGGCCAGATGGTCGACCTCATCCTGAAGCAGTCGACGATTCCGGTGCACTTCGACCGGGTCTACGAGACCGACATGGCCGAAGGGCTCAAGGCCATGGCACTGGAAGGCCACGGCGTCGCCTTCCTGCCCTATAGCGCGGTGAAGAAGGAACTGCGCTCGCGCCGCCTGGTCAGCGCCCTGCCCGCCGAGATGAGCGCGTTGAAGATCACGATGGACGTGCGGGCCTACCGCGAACGCCCGGCCAGCCCCGACAATGGCCGCGCGACGCCCGGCGGCGCCAAGCCCGTCGTCGCAACCAACGGCAAGGCGCGTGGTGGTGCCGTCAAGGGCACGGCCGCCGCGTTGTGGGACTACCTGGAAAACCAGTCCCGCCCCTCGCGAACCCAGACCACCTGACCGACCATCCGACTGACTGACTGACTCACCCAAGCCCGCATGCCAGCAAGCCAACCGCAAACCACCACCGCCGACCGCATCCACATCACCCGCCCCGACGACTGGCACCTGCATGTGCGTGACGGCCAGGCCCTGGACACCGTCGTGCCACACACCGCGGCACAGTTCGCCCGCGCCATCATCATGCCCAACCTCAAGCCGCCGGTCACGACGGTCGAGCAGGCCCTGGATTACGCGGCGCGCATCCGCGCCGCGGTGCCGACCGGCAACCCGTTCACGCCGCTGATGACGCTGTACCTGACCGACCGCATCGCGCCGCAGGAGATCCGCCGTGCCAGTGCGACCCGCAGCACCGGGGTGGGCGACATGGTCGTGGCCGCCAAGCTGTATCCGGCGGGCGCCACCACCAACAGCGACGCCGGCGTGACCGACATCCGGCTGATCTACCCGGTGCTCGAGGCGATGCAGAAGGAGGGCCTGCTGCTGCTGGTGCATGGCGAGGTCACCTCGCCCGACATCGACCTGTTCGACCGCGAGGCGGTGTTCATCGACCGACAGCTGATTCCGCTGCGCCGCGACTTCCCCGAACTGCGCATCGTGATGGAACACATCACGACCAAGGAAGCCGCCCAATACGTGGGCGAGGCCGGCCCGCATACCGCGGCGACCATCACGGCCCACCACCTGCTGTTCAACCGCAATGCGATCTTCACCGGCGGCATCCGGCCCCACTACTACTGCCTGCCGGTGCTCAAGCGCGAAATCCACCGCCAGGCGCTGGTCACCGCCGCCACCAGCGGCGACCCGCATTTCTTCCTGGGCACCGACAGCGCGCCGCACCCGGCCCACCTGAAGGAACACGCCCGCGGCTGCGCCGGCTGCTACACGGCCCACGCGGCGCTGGAGATGTACGCCCAGGCCTTCGACGACGCCGGCGCACTGGACCGGCTGGAGGCGTTTGCGAGTTTTCACGGGCCGGACTTCTACCGGCTGCCGCGCAACAGCGGCAGCGTCACGCTCGAGCGCCGCGCCTGGCAGGCCCCCCAGGCCTATCCGTTCGGCGACGCCGAACTCAAGCCCTTGCTGGGCGGGGAACTGCTGCCGTGGAAGCTGCTGGACAGCTGAGGCAAGCCGCGCCGCAGTCGCCGCCGCACGACATTCCGACCTGGCCGGCGCCGCGGTGGCAGGCGCCCTGGCTGGCGCCCATGCGCCACACTGGCGAAGCCGTCATGCGCGCCGTGCGCACCGGCATGCCGCTGTGGCAGGCCTTGAACCAGGCGGCATCGGCGCCGGTGCGATTCGTGCCGCAGTCGGCCCTGCCCGATGGCATGGCCTACGAGCAGTTCATCGCCGACACCGGCACCTGCCCGACCCGCGAGGGCCTGCACGACTTCTTCAACGGCCTGTGCTGGATCCACTTTCCCGCCACCAAGCGCCGGCTGAACCGGTTGCAGGCGGCGCAGATCGCCATCGACGGCGTGCGACCGGTACGCGGCCCGGTCCGCGATGCGTTGACGGTGCTCGATGAAAACGCCGCCTTCCTGAGTGCGCCGGCTCCCGTGTGGGAGGCACTGCGGGACAAACGGTGGGAACAGCTGTTCGGCCCGCTGCGACCCCTGTGGCAACAGTCCCGGCTGGTGCTGTTCGGCCACGCCCTGCTGGAGAAGTTGTGCACGCCGCGCAAGGCGATCACGGCCCATGTCTTCGTCGTGCCTTTGCACGATCCGTCGCCGGCGGAGATGGACGACTGGGTCGCCGGCCACCTGGAAGCCGACCTGCTGGCCACCAAGCCGTTCGCCCACCTGCCGGTGCTGGGTGTTCCCGGCTGGTGGCCCGCAAACGAAGCGCCCGGTTTCTACCGGGACACCACGGTGTTCCGACCGGCACGGCCATCGGCCGCCCCGGTGTCGCAATAACCGCAAATCACGTGGGCATACGCCGTCGAAAGCCTTGAAACGCCCGACTTTGCCCCTACCATCCTCGCCATCGGTCCGAACCAAGGACCTCAACCGAGATCGTGCACAACATGAAAAGAGTTCTGCTGTTTGTGATGACCAACCTCGCCGTCGTGGTGGTGCTGGGCATCGTGGCCAATATCCTGGGCGTCAACCGTTACCTGACAGCCAACGGGCTGGACCTCGGCGCCTTGCTGGGCTTCGCGCTGATCATGGGTTTCGGCGGCGCCTTCATCTCGCTGCTGATCAGCAAGCCGGTCGCCAAGTGGAGCGCGGGCGTGCAGATCATCGAGCAGCCGAGCAACGCCGACGAGGCCTGGATCGTCGACACGGTGCGCAAGTTCGCCGAGAAGGCGCAGATCGGCATGCCGGAAGTCGGCGTGTTCGAGGGCGCCCCGAATGCGTTCGCCACCGGCGCGTTCAAGAACAACGCCCTGGTCGCGGTATCCACCGGACTGCTGCAGGGCATGACGCGCGAGGAGGTCGAGGCGGTGATCGGCCATGAGGTGGCTCACATCGCCAACGGCGACATGGTCACGATGACGCTGATCCAGGGCGTGATGAACACCTTCGTCGTGTTCCTGAGCCGGGTCATCGGCTACATGGTCGACAGTTTCCTGAACAAGGGCAACGAACGCAGTTCCGGCCCCGGCATCGGCTACTGGGTCACGACCATCGTGCTCGACATCGTGCTCGGCTTCGTCGCCGCCATCATCGTGGCCTGGTTCTCGCGCCAGCGCGAGTTCCGCGCCGACGCCGGTGCCGCCCAGCTGATGGGCCGTCGCCAGCCGATGATCAACGCCCTGGCCCGCCTGGGCGGCGTGGCGCCGGCCGAACTGCCCAAGAGCATCGCCGCCATGGGTATCGCCGGCGGCATCGGCAAGTTGTTCTCGACCCACCCGCCGATCGAGGAGCGCATCGCGGCGCTGCAGAACGCCTCGAACACCTGAGTTTTTTTGGGGCGTCACGCCCTTGTCTCAGGGTGTTCAGGCTCTTCTGACCCGGATCGACAGCCATCGCGCAGCAATGCGGATGGCTGTTGTGTTTTTTGGTCGCTCGATTGGCAGTGTCTTGCGGGCGTCACGTCGGGCGGCAATGCCCCCACCTGGCTGACAGCGCCGGTGCGCCAAGCGGGCTGGGTGGGCGGCTCCGCTCATGTCCTCCTCGATGGGCTTCGCCCATCGATTCCCCCTAATATTATTCTTATGCCCTCGTCGCGCTGAAGGGGGCCCGTGCGGTTGACCTTGTATTCCCTCTCGGGACACAAGCCCGAAGTAAAGACTGAGGCACTGCCCGGTTTCGACGCTGTAGCTCGAACGGTGTCTT
>JBFIDI010000551.1:0-3687 GCA_041581405.1 Burkholderiaceae bacterium | reverse complement strand
GCCTGGTCCGCGATATGGTGCAGGCCTTCCTCGACCAGTCGCGTCTCCTCCGGCGGCAACACCGCGGCGCCGTCGCCGTGCCGCGATGCCGGAGCGGGCAAGGCGTTGTGCAGCATGTTGATCGAGCCGTTGGCATAACTGGCGATGGCCGCCAGCGGCTGGTTCAGCTCGTGGCTCAGCAGCGACGCCATCTCGCCGATCGTGGCCAGCCGCGCCGTGGCCTGCAGGCGCTCGCGCGAGGCGCGCGACATCTCCTCGATGCGGCGCTGCTCGCTGATGTCGAGAAAGGCGGTCATCCAGCCGGTCTGCGTGCCTTGCGCATTGATCAGCGGCGCCTCGATGATCAGCACCGGGAAACGGGAACCGTCCTTGCGCACGAAGACCGACTCGAAACCTTCGCGCGGCGGCTGACGTCCCTGCAACCGCAACTGCTGGCGCTCCTGGTATTCGTCGAACTGCTCCGCCGGCCAATACGGCACGGCGGTGCCGGCCTGTATCAGTTCCTGGGCGCTGAACCCCACCATCTGGCAGAACGCCGGGTTGACATAGGTGGTGCGACCTTCGAGGTCGCGCGCACGCAGGCCGGTGACCAGCGAGTCCTCCATGGCCTTGCGAAACGCCAGCGCCTCCGCGAGTTCATGCTCGGCACGCAGACGCCGGCGCATGTCGCGCCCCAGGAAGACCAGCACCACGACCAGGCCGATGGCCATCGCCACCACCATGGCGGTCAGGAAGTTCGGGAACAGCGCCGGTGTTCCGCGCCAGCTGTCGAGCCGCAGCACCAGCGCATACCCCGGCAGGTCGAGCCCGATCTGGGCGCTGAACGTCCGGTTGCCGCTGCGCGTGACGCCATGGAACGCGACACGCGTGCCGTCCAGGTCCGAGAACGCCACGTCGTAGGCGCGGGCGAACGGCTCGGCCACCATCTCGTTGAGGATCTCGCCCAGCGCGTAGGTCACGACCAGATAGGTCTCGCCGGCGCCGCCCAGCGGCAGGCACAACTCGAGCAGTTGCTGGCGTTGCCCGTTGACGGCGACGCGGAACGGGCTGGTGGCGTAGATCGGGCCGCGCGCGCTGCGTGCCTGCTGGCAGGCCGCCTCGACCTCGCTGGCCAGCGTGTCCCGCTGCGGGGCGTCGAACACCGCCGCGCGCAGGTCCGAGTCCACCGCGGCCTGCAGCTGCATGCGGGCGTCGCGCAGTTCGATGCGCAGCATCTCGCGCCGCGCACGCAGCAGCGCGCCGGCGCGCAAGGTCCAGGGGTCGCCGTGCTGCGGATCGAAACGCGGCAGCGCCTGCAGGCTCTGCACGTTGCGCGTCATGCCGCCGCGGATATCGGCGACCACCTCCACCGCGTCACGCTCGATACGGTCCTGCAGCCGACCGGCCTCGTATCGTCCCGCCAGCCAGACCAGGGTCACCAGCAAGGCCGCCACCAGCACGACCAGGGCGCTCCACAGCACCCAGCGTCGTGTCGCGGACGAGGATTCGCCCGGCCGGCCGGACGCAGCGTTCATGTTCGTGCTCCTAGGTCGGACGGCCTGCGGGACGGGCGGCCGTGGGGTTCACAGCGGAATACGCCCCGGTCATGGCCCGGCCACTCATAACACCCGGTGCTCCAGCGCCGGCAGTTGCAGCCGCACCTGCGCCAGCCGCGCGTGCGTCATCTCGGCGACGTCCACGCCATCGCCTTCGTCGCGCTGGCACAGGATCTCGCCCCAGGGGTCGACCACCATGCTGTGGCCCCAGGTGCGGCGACCGTTCTCGTGCAGGCCGCCCTGGGCGGGCGCGGCCACATAGGCCAGGTTTTCGACCGCCCGCGCGCGCAGCAGCAACTCCCAGTGCGCCTGGCCCGTGGTCCAGGTGAAGGCACTGGGCACCAGCAGCAGGTCGGCGCCGGCGCGGGCGTGACCCCGGTACAGCTCCGGAAACCGCAGGTCGTAACACACGCTCATGCCCACGGTCCAGGTCTGGCCGTCGCGCGAGGGCAGGCTAAACGTCACCGGCTCGGTGCCGCGCATCAATACCCGGGATTCGTCGAAGCGCTCCTTGCCGTTGTCGAAGCGGAACAGGTGGATCTTGTCGTAGCGCCGCACGCAGGCGCCGTCGGGGCAGAACACCAGCGAGCTGTTGGTGACGCGTTGTTCGCGGTCCTGCGGCGATCCGGTCTCGATGCTCAGTGGCAGGGTTCCGCCGACGATCCACATCTCCAGCCGGCGTGCGGCATCGGACAGGAAACGCTGGATCGGGCCGTCGCCAAACGGTTCGCGGATGCCCAGCTTGTCCCTGTCGCGGTGCCCCATCAGGCAGAAATATTCCGGCAGGACCGCCAGCTCGGCGCCCGCGGCCGCGGCCTGCGCGAGCAGTTCGCCGGCACGATCGAGGTTGGCCTGCAGCCCGGCGGCAGAGACCATCTGCACGGTGGCAAGCTTCATGTCGTTCTTCCTTTCAGCGGGCGGGCGCCGTGGCCGGCGCGGGATCGGTCTTGCCGTCGGCGGACGACTTGCCGCCAATACGCTGGATGCGGGGTTCGACCCAGCTTCCGTCGATGTGAAACTCCTGCGTGGCCGCCTCCATCAGGGGTTTGCGCAACACGAACTGTGCCAGGAACGAGCCCAGCCCCACCGCGGGGTTGATCGCCGCGGCAATCAGCGACGCGGTGCCGGCGTTGATTTCCGGCACCACCACGACGCGGATGTCCTGGGTCTCGCGGAACAGGTCGGCCTGGCCCTCCATCAGCACCGCGGCGTTGACACCCTTCATCTGCAGATTGCTCGAGTACGCGACACCCTGCTCGATGCGCACGTCGCCGCGGAAGAAGTCGAACACGAAACCCTCGCTGAACACGTCGCGGAAATCGAGCACCAGGCGCCGCGGCAACGATTGCAGGCTGAGCACCCCCAGCAGCTTGGCCAGGCCCGGATCGGCCTTGAGGAACTGTCCGTTTTCGACATTGACGTTGAAGTTGCCGGCCAGCGTCGCGTAGTCCAGCGACAGCGGCGACCCCACCCAGGCGACCTGGCCCTGCATCTGCCCCTTGCCACGGCGCACCAGGTCCTGCATGCCGAAACGCGCCAGCAGTCCGCCCGCGTCCTGGATGTCGAGCTGGAAGTTCATCACGGTGCGCCGTCGCGACGCGGCCGTCGCCGACTGTTGTGCCTGCAGCGGTACCCAGTTGCCGGTGGCGCGGAACACCGCCTCCGGCGATATCACGTCGAAGCGGTTCAGCCGCCATTCGCGGCCGGACGCACCGGCGCCGGCCACCGCGCGGTTGACCGCCTCGACCTCGACCCGGCCGAGCTTGCGGCCCCGCAGGTCGAGTTCCTCGACCACGATGTCGAGCGCGGGAATGGTCTGGGGCTGCTCGTCGAGCAGGCGCTCGACATCGCTGGCGGCCGACGGGGCCAGCGTCAGCCGGGACAGCCGCGCGTACAGCCGGCCCGCGCCCTGGCCGGCCGGTTGCCGGTATTCGGCATAACCATTGAGTTCGCGCGCATCGAGGTTGATTCGCCACACCGCGCCCTCGCGCGAGCCGCCGGCAACCAGATCGTTCAGCGTGCGGCCCGCGGCCGTGAACGAGCGGGCGCGCAAGGCGACGCTGGTCGGCCAATAGGCCTGGTCCGAGCCGGCGGACCCGCCGGACCCGGCCGCATCGCCGCCGACCTGGGCCGCCAGGCGCTCCCAGGCGTC
>JBFIDI010000550.1:0-3703 GCA_041581405.1 Burkholderiaceae bacterium | reverse complement strand
GCTCTCGAGCTGCTCGAGCAACGCCTGCACATCGTCAAAACGGTGGGTCGTTGCCGCGGGTTTCCTCGACCGTCCTGCGGATCAGCGCCGTCTCGATGTCGCGCAGCCGGCGTTGACCGGCGCCCGTGGCGGCGGGCGTCGCGGCGGACCCCCGCAAGGGTGTTGCGGCCGGCATCGCCGACGCGCCCGCGGGCACGGCCAGCGCCTGCAGATGCAGGCCGGACCACAAGGGCAGGTCGATGGTGTTGCCGTGCCGGCTGGCATCGAACAGCATCTGGAACGGCAGCGCGAACAATTCGCCCGCATGCGGCGGCGGCAGGTGGACGCTGGCCGGTTGGTGCAGTTGCGGCACCATCTCGCGCGCAGCACGGTTGCAGGCCACGACCTGGCCATCCGCGTCCAGCGCGACCAGCGCATCGGTGTCGCCTCCCAGCGCATGGCCGGGCCAGTTCAGGCGCAACAGCACGGTGTGCGCCGTCTGCAGCGTCATCGCGTTTTCGATGCTGCGCGCCGACTGCAGGGCCAGATGCAGCAACTCCGGCCGCTCCGCCACTTCGACGCCGGTCAGGTCCAGCATGCCGACGCAGGACCCGGTGGGCCCGAACAGCGGCACACCGGCGCAGCTGTAGACCGAGGTATCGACGAAGAAGTGTTCGCCCCGGTGCAGCCACACCGGCCGCAGGTCGGTCAGGGCCGCGCCGATGGCGGTGGTGCCGACGCAGCGCTCGGACAGGTCGACGCCGATGCGGGTGATCAGGTCGGCGCGCCGGTCGCTGCGGTCGATCGGGCCGCTGACATCGACGACTACGCCGTCGGCATTGGTGAGGATGGCGAAATACCGTGTGTCGGCCAGGGCCCGTCCCAGGCTGCGCAACGTCCCCTGGGCCGCCTGCGTGAGCTGCCGGTTGCGCTCGCGGGCACGGCGCATGGCGGCGGCCGGCAGCGGGTCGAACCCCACCCGCTGCTGTGGCGCATGGCCCAGTGCCAGGCAGCGTTGCCAGGAGCGGGCGATCCAGGGATCGATCAGGCTGCCGGCGTCTGCCGCGCCTTCGACCAGCATGCGGTGGCGCGCACGCGTGATGCCATCGAGGCGCGCCAGTGGCGTGCGTGCGGCGTCCTGTCCATGAGCTGGCGGTTGCATGTTCGTTGCATTGTGCACGATGCCGCGCCGCCAGCGCGGACTGCGGCTACGATGGCGGCATGTTGAGCCTGCCATCGGATCTGCCCGCCGTCGAGCCCGCGTTGGCGACCGCCTTGCGTGCCGCGCTGCTGGCCGGCAACATCATCCGCGCCGCGGCCGGCAACCCGTCCTCGGTGCCGGTCCGGGAGAAACGGCCGAACGATTTCGTGACCGAGGTCGACCTGGCGAGCGAACAGGCCATCGTGCAGACCTTGCTGGGGGCCTTTCCGCAACACGCGGTGCGGACCGAGGAGTCGGCCAAGCCCCATGGCCATGCGGCGTCCGATCATGTCTGGATCGTCGATCCGCTCGACGGCACGACGAATTTCATCCATGGTTATCCCCATGTCGGGGTCAGCATCGCACTGGCGGTGCGCGGCCGCATCGAGCATGCGGTGGTACTGGACGTGATGGCCGGCGAGTGGTACCACGCCAGTCGCGGGCAGGGCGCGTTTCGTGGCGCAAGCCGCCTGCACGTGAGCCGGCGCGGCGAGCTGGCTTCGGCCTTGCTCGCCACCAGCTGCCCGGCCCGCGCGGCGCCCGATGGAGCGCGCGCGCTGGAGATGTTGTGCGACGTGATGGCTCGGGTGGCGGCGGTGCGTCGCAGCGGTTCCGCGGCGCTGGACCTGGCCCGCGTCGCGGCCGGCCAGTGCGATGGCGGCTTCGACCAGGGCCTCCGCGCCTGGGACGTCGCGGCCGGCAGCCTGCTGGTGCAGGAGGCGGGTGGGTCTGTCGGCAGCTTCGCCGGCGCGCCCGATTTCCTGGAGGCGCGCGAGATCGTCTCAGGCGGGCCGGCGGTGTACGACGCACTGGTGGCGGTGTTGACGCCTTATTCGCGTCGCGCCAGATCCTGCGCCGGATAACCGTAGATCGTGGCGTTCAGGTGGCGCGCGACCTGCAGGATCTCGTCGTCGGTCCACGACAGTTTTTCGATCGCCTGCCAGCGGCGCACCTGCGCCACCAGGGTCGGCCAGCTCGTGACCACCTTGCGGTCGCGCCAGTGCACCTGCGTGTCGTGGCATGCCACGCAGTGGTTGTCGTAGAGCAGCTGCCCCCGGCTCGCCGGCACGGCCGACTGCGCCTGGCCCATGCCCGACGCCAGCGTCAACAACACGCCGGCGGTTGCGATTCGCGTACCGGACTTCAATGGGACTCCGTGTGCCTGTCTCAAATTGAGAATATCTGACCCCCCGGATCGGGGAACCTAGGGTTCTCCCTAGGTCCCATACGGGGACCTGCTTCAACAATGCCTATGTTCACCCATTCATAGGCAAGGCGTTTCGACGACGCCAATACCCACAGGAGAGACAGATGCAAAAGGTGTTGCACATCAACCCGGAGAAGTGCACCGGCTGCCTGCAGTGCGAGATGGCATGCTCGTTCGAGAACTACGGCACCTTCGCCACGGCCAAGTCGCGCATCAAGGTGTTCGACTTCCACCATACCGGCAAGAAGGTCCCTTATACCTGCACCCAGTGCGATGAAGCCTGGTGCCTGCATGCCTGCCCGGTGGAGGCCATCACGATGAACAAGACCACCGGCGCGATGGAGGTCAACGAGGCCACCTGCGTCGGCTGCAAGGTCTGCACCATCGCCTGCCCGTTCGGCACCATCAACTACGTCGAGGAAACCGGCAAGGTCCAGAAATGCGACCTGTGCGGCGGCGAGCCGGCCTGCGCCGACGCCTGCCCGACCGGCGCCATCACCTTCATCGATGCCAACTGGACCGGCCTGGGCAAGATGGCGCAGTGGGCCGACAAGCTGGGCAATCAGCCCAGCGCCGCTTGATCAAAGGAGAACGACCATGTCATGGACTGGACAAATCCTCCGCGTCGACCTGACCCAGGGTACGGTCAAGGTCGAACCGACCAACATGGAATGGGCGCAGGCCTATATCGGCTCGCGTGGCCTGGGTACCAAGTACCTGGTGGAAGAGGTCGACGCCAAGGTCGATCCGCTGTCGCCCGACAACAAGATCATCTGGGCCACCGGTCCGCTGACCGGCACCATGGCCAGCACCGGCGGGCGCTACACCGTCATCACCAAGAGCCCGCTGACCGGCGCGGTGGCGTGCTCCAATTCGGGCGGTTACTGGGGCGCGGAGTTCAAGATGGCGGGTTACGACATGCTGATCTTCGAAGGCAAGAGCCCGAAGCCGGTCTACCTGTACATCAACGACGACGTCGTCGAGCTGCGTGACGCCGCCCACCTGTGGGGCAAGAGTGTCTGGCAGACCGAGGAGATGCTCAAGAAGAGCCTGCAGGATCCGCTCACTCGCATCTCCAGCATCGGCAAGGCCGGCGAGAACGGCGTGCTCTACGCCAGCGTCGTCAACGACCTGCACCGCGCCGCTGGCCGCTCGGGCGTCGGCACGGTGATGGGCAGCAAGAATCTCAAGGCGATCGCGGTGCGCGGC
The DNA here is from genome assembly GCA_041581405.1 of Burkholderiaceae bacterium. GTDB lineage: Bacteria > Pseudomonadota > Gammaproteobacteria > Burkholderiales > Burkholderiaceae_C > CAISIP01. The sequence continues at coordinate 107 of JBFIDI010000550.1, read as the reverse complement.
ACCGTCGGCGTGACGCCGGTCAATCCGAAGGCCTTCATGACCGCGGTGCAGAAAGCCACCCGGGCACTGGCCGACAACGAGGGCCGCAAGTCGCTGACCCGTTTCGG
>JBFIDI010000549.1:0-3708 GCA_041581405.1 Burkholderiaceae bacterium | reverse complement strand
CGCTGGCGGTGCGCGCCGTGCCCGCGACGCTGGCCCAGGGCGACGCGGCCGCGTTGGCGCGCAGCGTGCTCGAGGAACTGGCCCAGCACGACGCCAGCACCGTGGTGCAGCGCGCCCGCGACGAGATCCTGGCCACGATGGCCTGCCACGGCGCCGTGCGCGCCAACCGCAGCCTGACGCTGACCGAGATGAATGCGCTGCTGCGCCAGATGGAGGCCACCGACCGCTCCGACCAGTGCAACCACGGCCGGCCGACCTGGCGCCAGGTCAGCCTGCGCGAACTCGACAACCTGTTCCTGCGCGGTCGCTGACCGGCGCCGCGCCGGCACCACCCTGGCCCGCCCGTGTCAGGCGGCGGACCGGCCCCAGACCAGCAGCAGGTTGTTCGCCGGCATCACGTGGCGCTCGCGCAGGTGCAATCCGGCCTGCGCCGCGCAAGCGGCCACGTCGTCGAGTGGCCGGATACCCCATTGCGGATCGCGCTCGCGCAGGCTGCGGTCGAACGCCAGGTTGCTGGCCGCCGGCGCGACGCCGGACTCGAAGTACGGGCCATAGGTCACCAGCCGCCCGTCCGCGGCCAGGTGCCGGGCACAACCGGCCATCAGGCCGACGCAACACGCCCATGGCGCGATATGGATCATGTTGGCGCAATACACCAGGTCGAACGGCTGCTCGAACGCCGGTCCCTGCGATGGCCAGGGGTCGTCGCACACGTCGAGCCGCACCGGCGGGCGCACGTTCGGCCGGCCCGGCTGCCGCGCCACGGCATCGATGCCGGGCAACGCGGCCACGACCATGTCGCTCGGCTGCCAGTCCCAGTGCAGCAACGCGGCGGCGAACCAGCCCACGTGTTGTCCCGTGCCCGAGGCGATCTCCAGCGCACGCCCGCGCGGCGGCAACACGGTGCGCAACACCTCGAGGATGGGTTGCTTGTTGCGTTCGGCCGCCGGGCTGAAGGGGGTATCGTTGGGCTGCATGATGGGAAGCTAGCATACCGGCTCAGCGCGGCAATCACCCCCGCCCGCGCCCGGTTGTATCGGGCCCGGCAGCGCGCTCGGCGCGACTTGATTAGCATGCTGCCTCGTTTCCCAGCCCAGCCCGCTTCCGACCGTGCCCACCCTCTCCTTCTCCCGCCGCGCCGCCATCGGCCTCCTGGCCCTGGCCGGCCTGTTCGCATCGGGCTGCGCCTCGCTGCACGACAAGCAGGGCGAATGGATCTTCCAGCCCAGCGAGCGCACCTGGGGCGGCCGCACGGCCGACGACATGCAGGACCGCTGGATCGAGTTCGACTCGCAGCTCAGCGGCAAGCGGGTGCGGCTGCATGCCTTGTGGCAGGAGGCGCCGGCGCGCCTGCGGCCGGCCGCGGCCACGGGGCAGGACGCCGCGCCGGTGCTGCTGTACCTGCACGGCTCGCGCTGGAACGTCACCAGTTCGGCCTTCCGCGCCCGGCGCATGCAGGAACTCGGTTTCGCCGTGCTGGCGCTGGACTACCGGGGTTTCGGCCGGAGCGACCCGGATCGCCCGTCCGAGTCGCTGGCCTACGAAGACGCGCGCGCCGCCTGGGACTGGCTGGCCGCGCAATACCCGGACCGGCCACGCTACATCTTCGGGCATTCGCTGGGCGGCGCGATCGCGATCGAACTGGCGCGCCAGGTCGGCGACGAGGCCGGCACCATGGTCGAGGGCACGTTCACGTCCATCCCCGATGTGGTGCGCAGCATGCGCTGGGGCTGGTTGCCGGTGGGTCCGCTGATCACCCAGCGCTTCGACGCGCGCAGCAAGGTGGCCGAGATCGGCTCGCCGCTGCTGGTCGTGCACGGCACCAAGGACAGCCTGATCAAGCCCGAACTGGGCCGCGCGCTGTTCGAGGCGGCCAGCGGCCCGAAGCGCTTCGTGCTGGTCGACGGCGGCACGCACCACAACACGAACGCGATCGGCCAGGACCTGTACCGCGACGCGATCGGGCAGTTGTTCGGACTGCGCTGACCGATCACCGGGCTACGGAATGACCGGTGGCCGGCCGGGGCCCTTCTGCTACCCTCGTCGTCCATGCCTGCGCCACCACCCTCTCCGTCCGAAGCCCGCCAGCGCGCACCGGAGCCGGCCCGTGGCGTACCGCCCGGGGCCGCAGCGCAGGCCCAGCCGCGGCGACCCATGGGTGACGGCACCGTGGTGCTGATCCTGGCCGCGCTGCTGGGCGTGCAGCCGCTCACCACCGACCTGTACCTGCCGGCCCTGCCGGCATTGACCGAGGGTTTCGGCGCCGGCATGGCGCAGGCCCAGCTGACCCTGTCGGCGCTGCTGATCGCCTTCGGCGTGTCGCAGCTGGTCTGGGGTTCCTTGTCCGACCGGTTCGGCCGGCGCCCGGTACTGCTGCTGGGCCTGGGCGCGTATACGCTGGCGGCCGTCGGCAGTGCACTGGCGCCGTCGATGGAACTGCTGGTGATGTGGCGCGCCATCCAGGGCGCGGCCATGGGCGCCGGCGTGACCTGCGCGCGCGCCATCATCCGCGACCTCTACCACCCGGCCGACGGCGCGCGCGTGATGTCCAAGGCCTTGTCGGGCTTGAGCGTGATCGCGTTCCTGAGTGCGCCGTTGGGTGGCCTGGTCTCCGACCTGTTCGACTGGCGCGCCGCGCTGGCGGTGCTGGCGGTGTTCGGCGCCGCCTCGCTGGCGCTGGTGGCGATGCAGTTCCGCGAAACCCTGTCGCAACGCGATGCGCATGCGTTGCGGCCCCTGGTCTTGCTGCGCACCTGGAATCAGATCGCGCGCCACCCGACCTTCGTCGCGTTTTCCGCGTTGTCGGTGGCCTCGTACGCCGGGCTCTTCACGTTCCTGGCCACGTCGTCCTTCGTGTTCATCCAGGTGCTGGGCCTGGGCAAGACGACCTACGGACTGCTGATGGCGTCGGCGTCGCTGTTCTTCATGACCGGCACCTTCGTGTGCCGGCGGCTGCTGCACCGCTACGGCATCCGGCGCACCGTGGCCATCGCCAGCGGCCTGACGCTGTGCAGCGGCAGCGCCATGGGCGTGTTCGCACTGGCCGGCTGGAGCGCCGGTCCCCACGGCCTGTGGTTCATCATGCTGCCGATGTATCTCTTCATGCTCGCGCACGGCATCCACCAGCCCTGCGGGCAAAGCGGCGCCGTCGGTCCGTTCCCGCAGGCGGCGGGCGCCGCGTCGGCTCTCAACGGCTTCCTGATGATGCTGGCCGCCTTCGGCATCGGCGGCTGGCTGGGCCAGCGCATGGACGGGACGGTACTGCCGCTGACCAACGGCATCTGGTTCTGGAGCACCGTCATCGCCGGTTCCGGCTGGATCCTGGTGCACCGTTACGGAGAATCCGGCCATGCCGTCGCCGGTGCGCGCTGAGGACCAACGGCCCTGGTGCCTGGCCCTGGCCGGGCCCACCGCCGCGGGCAAGACCGCCGCGGCGCTGGCACTGGCCCGCGACGTGCCGCTGGAGATCGTCAGCGTCGACTCGGCGCTGGTCTACCGCGGCATGGACATCGGCACGGCCAAGCCCAGCGCGCTCGAACGGGCCCAGGTTCCCCACCATCTGATCGACATCGTCGACCCCGCGCAGAGCTACAGCGCGGCGCGTTTCGCGCAGGACGCCGACACGCTGGTAGGCCGGATCAATGCCCGCGGCCGCCTGGCGCTGCTGGCCGGCGGCACCATGCTCTATTTCAAGGCGCTGATCGACGG
>JBFIDI010000548.1:0-3728 GCA_041581405.1 Burkholderiaceae bacterium | reverse complement strand
TGAGACAGCCCGCTTGATACACATGCTCACCAGACGTATGGCATCGGGGATAATTCCCGTGTAAAAACAAATCACTTGCCCGCGCCAAGCCTGGGCGCGCCACTCGCAAGGAGACCATGATGGCAACATCTGGGAAAAATGAATCGTTGGGGTTCCCGCCATTGAAGTGGGACGAAGAAGAACAGGCGACCCGGCCCATGCCGCTGCATGAGCTGCCACGCCAGGTCGGCATCGACAATGCCATGGCCATCATTGCCAAACGCCATGAACGCATCGCCAAGGCGATCACCGTGTTCTGGGGTTCGCAGGACTGCGTCGACTACATGGAGAAACTCGTGATGAGTGGTGGAGACGGCTTCGGCAACGCCCGTGTCGGCTTCAAACCCGAGGTGGTCTCGGCGCTGATGAGCCTGATCAGCCTGCACGAACGCGACCAATAACCAGTAGCGCCGGCGCCCGGCGCCCGGCGCCCGGCGTCCCGCCGGACCTCTCAGGCCGCCGGCAGTTCCCGTGACTGCGCGAACGCGACGTACCAGTCCAGGCAACCGGGATTGGCCATCGCCTCGCGGTTCACCACCTTGTCCAGCGGCTGGCCGAGCAGCAGCTTCTTGATCGGCAACTCCTGCTTCTTGCCGGACAAGGTGCGCGGCACCTCCTGTACCTGCAGGATGGCGTTGGGCACGAAACGCGGCGACAGCGCGGTCCGGATCGCCTGGTTGATGCGTGCGCGCAAGGCGTCGTCGAGCGTGATGCCCTCGCGCAATACGACGAACAAGGGCATGTAGCTGTCGCGGCCCAGGTATTCCAGGTCCACGACCAGCGAATCGAGCACCTCGGGCAAGGCCTCGACCGCGCTGTACAACTCGCTCGTGCCCATGCGCAGGCCATGCCGATTGATGGTCGCGTCCGAACGCCCGTAGATCATGCAGCCCCCGTTGGAGCCCACCTTGAGCCAGTCGCCATGGCGCCAGACGCCCGGGTACATGTCGAAATAACTCGACAGGTAACGCTCGTGGTTCGTGTCGCCCCACAGGTACAGCGGCATCGAGGGAATCGGCTCCGTGCACACCAGCTCGCCGACGGCATCGATCACCGGCTGGCCGCCCTCGTCCCAGGCCTGCACGGCGCAGCCCAGCAACCGGCACTGCATTTCGCCCGCAACCTGCGGCAACTCGCGGTTGCCGCCGATGAATGCGCCGGCGAAGTCCGTCCCACCGGAAATGTTGCACCACCAGATGTCGCCCCCACGCTCGCCCACGCTGTGTGGCTCCCTGCCCCCCGAGGGGGCTGGCGCGCCTTGGGACGGCCCGGCGGCGCGCAGGTCGCCGCCGGACTCGACCGCTGCATGCCGGATTTCGCGAAACTGCCGCGTCCCCCAGTTCTGGACCTCCTCGCTCAGCGGCGAGCCGGTCGTGCCCAGGGCGCGCACGCGCCGCAGGTCGCCGACGGCGGTCAGGTCGACACCGGCCTTCATGCAGTTCGCATAAAACGCGGCGCCGGCGCCAAAAAACGTGACCCCGAGTTCGGCCGCAAAGCGCCATAACGTGGTCCAATCCGGCGCCACGCGCTGGCCGCCCGCATCATGGCTGCGCCCGGCCGGGCTGCCGTCGAAGATGCAGCAGGTCGCCCCGAGCAGCAGCCCCGACACCTGGGCGTTCCACATGACCCATCCGGTCGAGCTGTACCAGTGGTACCGCTCGCCCCGGTTGTTGGGAAGGTAACTGGCACCGACATCGTTGTGCAGGCCGACCAGCTCCATCGTGACCAGCGTCGTGCCCCCATGGCCGTGCACGATGGGTTTCGGCAATCCGGTGGTGCCGCTGGAATAGACGATCCACAGCGGATGGTCGAACGGCAGCCACAGCGGCTCGAACGCACGGGTCTGCGCATCGTCGCGTCCGCTGGCCTGCGCAAAGTCGACATGTTCCAGCGCCGCGTCGGCGCCCGACAAGGAGCCGAGCTGGTCCAGCATCAGCAGGTGCCGCACGGTCGGCAGCGCGGCGCGCAACCGGGCGACGACGGCCCGCCGGTCCTGGTCCTGGCCGCCATGGGTCACGCCGTCGCAGGCGATCAGCACTTTCGGCTCGATCTGCCGGAAACGGTCGAGCACCGCATCGACGCCCATGTCGGGCGCGCAGATGCTCCAGACCGCGCCGATGCTGGCACTGGCCAGGAAGGCGACGATGGCCTCGGGCACGTTCGGCAGGTAGGCGGCGACCCGGTCGCCCGGCCGCACGCCCTGGGCCTGCAGATGCAGCGCCAGCGACGCGACCTGCTGGCGCAACTGCGGCCAGGACAGTTCACGCGGCGGGCTTTTCCCCAGGCTTTTTTCGTTGTGGCTGATGACCGCCGGCTGGCCGGCGGCATGGGCCGCATCCACATGGCGCAAGGCCTGGCGCGCGTAGTTGACCTGCGCACCGGGAAACCAGCGCGCCCCCGGCATGCGGCGCTCGGCCAGCACCGCGGTGTGGGGGGTCGGCGATTGCAGCTCGTAGTAGTCCCACAGGCTTTGCCAGAACGCGTCCAGGTCGGCGATCGACCAGCGCCACAAGGCATCGTAGTTGTCGAAGTGCAGGCCGTGGCGTGACTGCAGCCAGTCCTGGTACAGGCGAATCTGGGGAACGAATAGGGCGGGGGTCGGCGCGTGCATGCGCGCAGATTAACGCAGGTCGCCCGGCCGCGGGACACCGATGCATCAGGGTTTGTACGGGTGTTCAAGTTTCTTGTACGCTCGTCCAATACCCCGGTGGAAGCCCGTCTACGTCCCGCCAAAACCTCGCGCTCGCCGGTCGATCGCGAGGCCGATCCACGCCCGGATCGCCGCCAGGCCATCCTGCTGGCGGCGGAAAAGCTGTTTGCGCAGAGCGGTTACCACGCGGTGTCGATCCGCCAGATCGCGATCGAGGCCGGCGTGCCGCTGGCCCTGGTCGGTTATTACTACGGCCAGAAACACGAATTGTTCGAGGCCATCTTCGAGCACTGGAGCCCGACCATCGACGAGCGGCTGACGCGGCTGCAGGCCGCGGTCGACGACGGCGGCCCGGACCTGCTGAACCACATCGTCGAGGCCTTCGTCGAGCCGGTGCTGCGTATCCGCGCCAGCACCGAAGGCGAGTTCTATGCCCTGCTGGTCGCACGCGAACTCAGTTATGCCTCGCCGGAGGCGGACCGGGTGCTGCGCCGGCATTTCGACCCGCTGGCCCATGCCTACATCGACGCGCTGCGGCTGGCGCTGCCCCATGCCAGCGTCGGCGACTGCGCCTGGGCCTACCAGTTTGCACTGGGCGCCTTGCTGCACCACCTGAGCGACCAGCGCGTACAGCGCTTGTCGCTCGGCGCGAACACGCCCAACGACGCCACGTCGCACCCGATGCTGGTGCGCTTCATCGAAGGCGGCATCCGCGCCGCGTTGCCCGTGCCGGCCCCGGTTGCGGCAGCTTCCCCCGTTTCATCCCGACGACGTTCAACCCACAGGAGACAACCATGACCCTTCGCCGAACCCTACTCTCGACCGCCGCCGCGGCCGCGCTGGCCACGCTGGCCCACGTGCCCGCCCATGCCCAGCAGGTGATCAAGCTGACCGCCACCGCCGGCCACCCACCGGTGTTCCTGTGGGTCAAGACCATGGAAGAGGTGTTCATTCCCGAGGTCGACAGACGGCTGGTCGCCGCCGGCAACAAGTACAAGATCGACTGGACCAAGGCCTGGGGCGGCACCTTGATCAAGCT
>JBFIDI010000547.1:0-3749 GCA_041581405.1 Burkholderiaceae bacterium | reverse complement strand
TCCGGGAACTTGCCGAATCGCGAGCAGGAGGTGCCTATGAGGTAGATGTCTGTCATGTTGTGCCTTGCAGGGGTTTAAATAACGCGCTCGTGGCCTTGCCAGAACATCTGGCGCACGAGCTTCTTGTCCAGTTTTCCCACGGCGGTGCGGGGCAGTTCAGGCCAGGCCTCGATGCTCTTGGGCGACTTGATGCTGCCCAGTGCCTGCTTGCACCAGGCGATGAGTTCGTCGTCGGTGGCCGATGCGCCATCGCGAAACTCGATAACGGCTTTGACGGCCTCGCCCCACTTGTCATCGGGCACGCCGACCACGGCACATTCCTTGACGGCCGGGTGCGACAGCAGCACGGCTTCAACCTCACGCGGGTAAACGTTGTAGCCGCCCGTGATGATCATGTCCTTCTTGCGGTCGACGATGAAGGCATATCCGCCTTCATCGAGGTAGCCCACGTCGCCCGTGTGGTGCCAGCCGTGCGCCGATACTTCGGCGGTGGCTTCCGGGTTGCGGTAATAACCGGCCATCACGAGCGGACCACGCACCACCAGCTCGCCCTTCTCGCCGGGTGGCAACAACTGGCCGTTTTCGTTCATCGCTGCCACCGGTGTCAGCAGCATGGGGCGGCCACAGCTTGCGAGTCGCTTCTCGCGCTCGTTGTCGAGATCCAAGTGGTCTTCGCGCATGAGCACCGTGCAGAAGCTCGGCGCCTCGGTCTGGCCCCAGAACTGGATCATCACCGGGCCGAATACCGCCAGGCATTCCTTGAGTTTCGTCACCGACATGGGCGCCGAGGTGTAGATAAAATACTCGAGTGAACTGAAGTCGCGCTCATGCACACCGGGATGGTCCAGCAGCATGTAGATCGCGGTGGGAGGAAGGTAGAGGTGCGTCACGCGTTCGCGTTCGATGGCATCGCAGATGGATTCGGCATCGAAGCCGGGCAGGATCACCGTCTTGGCACCTTCGGCCATCAGCATCAGTGCAAAGGTGCCGGATGCATGGGTGATCGGTGGAACGGCCAGGAACACAGGCGGCGTTTGACAATGGGTGGCGGCGTGGAAATTGGCGGCGGCGATGTCCCAGTTCAGGCTGGTGAGCATCACGCCCTTTGGTTTGCCGGTGGTGCCACCGGTGGAGTAGATGGCGGCCACTTCGTTGGGCTGCAACTGCACCGGCAGCCACCGGGTGGGCCCGCTTTCGATCAGCCACGTGGAGAGGTCGATGGCGCCGGCGTGCGGGCCGTCCATGCAGACCACACGTTCGATTTCGGGACAGGCGCGCAGAAGCGCTTGAGCGTCCGCGCTCATTTCGCTGTGGAAGAACAACGTGGTCACTTCGCAGTTCTGCGCCACGGCGATGTTGTCCGCTACAGGGTTCTTGGGGTTGAGCGGCACATATACGGCACCGGCCCATTGGATTCCCAGCAGACATTCCAGCGCGAGGCTGGTGTTCGAGCTGATCACCGCGCATTTCTCGGCTGTCGGCAGGTCGCCGGCGTTCAGATGTGCGGCGATGCGAGCGACTCGTGCATGCACTTCGCGGTAGCTGCGCGTGCCGGTTGCATCCTGCAGGCAGGGCTGGTCAGGGCGCAACAATGCTCCGCGCGCAAACAGCTGTGTGGCTGCCATATTGGGTATGCTCCTGGTGATCGGGTCAGTAGGGTTTCAGGAATGGCACGGTCGGTGCGGCATTGCGGTGGCTGCCCAGGCGGCCATCTGCCAGCCTGTGTCCCGTCGCACCCAGGTGCTGGTGAACACGGTGCTAGCCACGATGTTCCTTCCTTCCACCTCGGCCTGTACTGCCAACCGACCTTGCATCACGACGCAGCCATCGAAGGCTGAGATCCGGTCGAGGTCGCGCTGAATGGCGCAGTAGCGCACGCGGCCGCAGGCCAGTGCGGCGAGGTATTGCGTCTTGGTCTCGACCGTGCCGGTCGAGTGGGTATAGCTCAATTCGTCCGAGAGCAGCGGTTCCAGCGCCGGGATGTCGGCGCGCGTCATGGCTGCATGACGCGCATCGTCGAGTGCGATCAGCGCCTGCTGCAAAGAACGAATACTTTCCATGTGCCGGGCTCCGTTATTCAAGCCGCGATCGGCGCACGCAGGCAATCGATGGCGCGGCGCGCGAACGCAGCTGTGAGTCGGCCGACCGACTTCGCGTTGTCAGCCGCGGCATTGCCTGCGGCGGCCCGGGCTGCAATGCCTTCGAAGATCACCGCAAAACGGAACAGCGCGAATGCGAAGTGGAATGTCGTCGTCGTCGACCCGCGACCGGAAGCCTCGGCGTAACTTCGCAGATACGCCGCCTCGGCGGGAATGCCCAGTGCATCCAGATCCAGGCCCAGGATGCCGCCGTATTCCTCGGGGGTCGTACGCCAGGCGATACCATTGAAGGCCACGTCCGACAATGGATGACCCAGGGTCGACAATTCCCAGTCGAGCACGCCCACGATACGTGGTTCGGTCGGGTGAAACATCAGGTTGCCCATGCGAAAATCGCCGTGGCACAGCGACGTATCGTCATCGGCCGGCACCATGGCAGGCAGAACGCGGATCAGTGTTTCTACGTCGTCGTTTTCCTGCACACGCGAACGTCGCCACTGGTCGGTCCAACGGCTGAGTTGGCGCTGGAAGAACCCTCCGCAACGACCGTAGTCGGAAAGCCCTGCCGAGCGCCAGTCGACCCGGTGCAGCCTTCCCATGACTCGCGCCATGTCGAGGTACATTGCCGCGCGGTGTTCCGGCGACACACCTTGAGCTCGGTAGTCGTGGAAGACGCGGCCTTCGAGCTTTTCCATCAGGTAGAAGTCGGTACCGATGACTGATCGGTCCTGGCACAGTAGCACCGGCTGAGGCACGGGCACCTCGCCGCCTGCGGCAAGCGCCGTCAGCACCCGATGTTCACGGTCCACCCGGTGTGCCGATGGCAGAACACTTCCGGCCGGCTGCTTTCGCAGCACCAACTGCCTATTGCCGTCACCGACGAAGTAGGTCGGGTTGGATTGCCCGCCGCTGATGGGCGAGAAGGTCAGGGATTCGTTCTCGAAGACCCTTTCGGCACGCAAGTAACTCCCGAGGCGCCGCGCGTCGAAGTCAAGTTCCATCGTGGTGTTGCCCGTCCTGCTCAAGCCAGCTTGCCTGCGTGACGTTCGAGCACCGCCCAGGCTTGGGGACCGAATTTCTCCGACCATTCCTTGTAGAAGCCCGCCTTCTGCAGTTGGGTGCGGAACGGTATCGGATCGGGCTTGCTGAACTGCATGTTCTTGGTATTCAACGTCTGTTCAAGGGTGATCGCGAGAGCGGCCAGATCGGCACGCTGCAGTTCTGCCGCCTTGTTGAACTTGGCCAGGACCAGCTCCTGCAGGTTTTTCGGCAGCCGCGTCCAATGGCGCCGGTTGCAAGCCACGAAGTAGCCTTCCCATGTATGGCTGGTAAGCGAGCAGTATTTCTGCACTTCGTACAGCCGGGCCGAATCGATGAGCGGCAGCGGATTTTCCTGTCCGTCGACCACCTTGGACTGCAGCGCCGTGTAGAGCTCGCTGAAGTTGATCGCGGTGGTGGCGGCACCTAGTGCCTTGAACAACGACACATACAGCGGCACCACGGCCACGCGCATCTTCACGCCCACCAAGTCGCCGGGCGTGTGAATCGGCTTGGTCGAAGTGGTGATCTGGCGGTAGCCGTGGTCCCAGGCCCGGGGCAGCGCGAAAAGGCCGACTTTCTCGTACACGCCGCGCAGGACATCGCCCACGC
>JBFIDI010000546.1:0-3749 GCA_041581405.1 Burkholderiaceae bacterium | reverse complement strand
CGAGTGTGCGGGCCGACGCGTGATCCAGACTCATGAGTACTAGTATACAAGTGGCCTTTTCGATCCCGCGATTGGGGCTTACCCGGATACCGCCATGCCCGTCGACCCTCGTGCGCCCTGGAGCGAGGCCCGAAGCAGAACGGGTAAACCCGCATTTCGCATTACACCTGTAATGTGTAATATCCCGTTCATGGCAACCCATTCGAACACCAGCAGCCGCGCCGAAAAAGCCCGTGCCACCCGCGAACATCTGATCGCGACCGCCATCGACGTGGTACGCCAGCGCACCTACGGCGCCGCCACCATGTTCGAGGTGGCCAAGGCCGCCGGCGTCACGCCGGGCGCGCTGCAACACCATTTCGGCTCGCGCGCCATGTTGATGCTCGCGATCCTGCAGACCATCCTCGAGTCCACCGAAGAAGACGGCATCGCCTGGCCCGACGCCTCGATGCCGCTGCCCGAACGCGCAGCCGCGTATCTGGATGCGTTGTGGACGCGCCTGTACGAACCGCCCCGCCTCCTCACGGCCTGGAGCGTCTATTTCGGTGCGGCCGACGAGAGCGCGCTGCAGCCGCGTATTGCCGACATGCGCCGCGAACTCACCGCGTCGGTGCATGTGCGTTTCAGGCAGATCTTTCCGGAGGCGCGCGAACACGCCGACCTGCCGGCCGTCGTCGACCTCGTCCTGTCCGCGTTGCGCGGCATGGGCGTCGCCCGGCTGTTCGGTACTCATCCGCAGGCGGAGGCGGCCCAGCGCGCGCAGCTGGCCACCTTCATCGCAACCTGGTGCCACAGCGCACCGCCCCTTCACAAGGAGACACCATGACCACCACCTCCCTCCGCCGCAAGGCCATCCGTACCGCGGCGCTGGCCGCGGGCCTGGCGATCGCGCCCCTGCTCGCGCTGGCCCAGGACTTTCCGCAACGGCCGCTGACGCTGGTCGTGCCGTACCCGGCCGGTGGCGCCACCGACACCCTGGCGCGCATCCTGTCCAAGTCCATGGCCGCCAAGCTCGGCCAGCCGGTGATCGTCGAGAACAAGGCCGGCGCCGGCACCACCATCGGCGCCGCAGCCGTCGCCAACGCAGCGCCCGATGGCTACACCATGCTGATCAGTTCCAACACCACGTTCACGATCAACCCGGCGCTCAAGTCCCAGCTGCCCTACGACCCGCTGAAGTCCTTCGAATCGATCGGCATCCTGGGCACCTCGCCACTGGTCCTGCTGGCCCACCCGTCCGTGAAGGCCAACACCGTGCAGGAACTGGTTGCACTGGCCAAGGCCCAGCCGGGCAAGCTGTCGTTCGGATCCTTCGGCGCGGGCACCACGGCGCATTTCGCCGGCGAAATGTTCAAGGCCATGGCCGGCGTGGACATCCTGCACGTGCCCTACAAGGGCAGCGCGCCCGCGATGCAGGACCTGATCGGCGGCCAGATCCCGCTGAGCTTCGACACCAACGTGGCCGCGATGCCGCAGATCAAGGCCGGCAAGGTCAAGGCGATCGGCCTGACCTCGGCCAAGCCGACCTCGCTGATGCCCGGTGTGCCGACCATCGCCGCCGTCTACCCCGGCTATGAAATGGTGCCCTGGATCACCGTGGTCACGCCGCGCGGCCTGCCCGAGCCGGTGCGCACCCGCCTGACCCGTGCCTTCGCGGACAGCATTTCCGACGCCGACACCCGTGCCACCTTGCAGAACGCCGGCGTGGACGTGCAGCTCGAGGCGCCCGCCAGGTACGAACAACGCATCACCGAGGAATTGCCCAAGCTGCGCGCCTACGTGCACAAGGCCGGCCTGGAAGTGCAGTAAGCTGCGCGCGAAAGGGAACAGCCGCATACCGTGACACACGACTCCGACCTGGCGGCGCGCAGCGCCGTCGAACTGCGCGCCATGATCGGCCGGCGCGACATCTCGCCGCTCGAACTGATGGACGCCTGCATCGCCCGCATCGAGGCGCTGAACCCGGCCATCAACGCCATCGCGGCGACCGATTTCGAGCGGGCCCGCGCAGGCGCCCGCGCCGCCGAAACCGCCGTGATGCGCGGCGACACGCTGGGCCTGCTGCACGGCCTGCCGCTGGGCGTGAAGGACCTGCAGGACACCGCCGGGCTGCTCAGCACCAGCGGCACGGTGAGCCGGCGCAACCATGTGCCCGCCCACGACAACACGCTGGTGGCGCGGCTGCGGCGTGCGGGCGCCATCGTCACCGCCAAGACCAACGTGCCCGACATGGGCGCCGGCGCCAACACCCGCAACCCGGTCTGGGGCGCGACCGGCAACCCGTTCGACCCGACGCGCAACGCCGGTGGTTCGTCGGGCGGCTCGGCCGCTGCGCTGGCGGTCGACATGTTGCCGCTGGCCACCGGCTCGGACACCGGCGGCTCGCTGCGCATCCCGGCCGCGTTGTGCGGCGTGGTGGGCCTGCGCCCGTCGCCGGGCGTGGTCGCCAACGACGCGCGGCCGCTGGGCTGGTCGGTGATCTCGGTGCTGGGCCCGATGGCCCGCAACGTGGCCGACACCCACCTGATGCTGCAAGCCAGCACCGGCATAGACCCGCGCGATCCGCTGTCGTACGCGGAGCCCGCGCTGGCCGCGCCGTTGGCTGCGGTGGACCTGTCGACGCTGCGTGTCGGCTTCACCGAAGACTTCGGCATCTGCGCCGTCGACCCGGCGATCCGGCGCAGCCTGCGCCAACGCGTCGCCGCGCTCGAGGCCCTGGGCGTGCGCTGCGAACCGCTCGCGCTGGACCTCGCGAACGCCGACCGGGTGTTCGACGTCCTGCGCGCCGAGAGTTTCTACGCCGGCTACGCCGACACGCTGCGCGATGCGCCCCACACGCTGGCACCACACGTGCGCGCCAACATCGAGATGGCCGGCGCGATGACGCTGGCCGACCGCGCCTGGGCCCACCTGGCGCAGACACGCATCGCGCGGCGTTTCGCCACCGCGTTCGAGCGCTTCGACCTGATCGTCGCGCCGACCTCGCCGGTCACGCCGTTCCCGTGGACCACTCTGTACGCCGAGACCGTCGATGGCCAGGCCATGCGCAACTACTACCACTGGCTGGCGCTGACCTATATCCCGACGCTGGCCACCAACCCGGCGCTGGCCCTGCCCTGCGGCGTCGACGAGGCCGGCATGCCGTTCGGCCTGCAGCTGATCGGCCCGCTGCGCGGCGATGCGCGGCTGCTGTCCATGGCGGCGGCGCTGGAGCAGGCCTTTGCCGCCGACCCGGCGCTGCGGCGCCCGCGGCCGGACCTGCAGGCGCTGCGCACCCCCCGGCCGGAGTTGCGCAGCATCGTCACCCACCCGCCCGGCGGGGACGAGGACACGGCCATGACGGCCACGACGACGGCGGTCTGAGCCGGCTGCGGGCCGGCCCGGATACGCCACGCCGTGGCGGGTCTTGGCGCAAGCCATGCCGGTCCGTGCGGCCGGTATCGCACAATGGTTGCCGCCACCATCCGCCCGATGGTCAAAACCAGCCAACCGACCCGTCACGCCATGATCACCACATTGCTGTTTCTTGCCGGCCTCGCCGCACTGGTCTTCGGCGCATCGGTGCTGGTGCGCGGCGCCAGCGGCCTGGCGCTGCGCCTGGGCATATCGCCGCTGGTCGTGGGCCTGACCGTCGTGGCCTTCGGCACCAGCGCGCCGGAAATGGCCGTGACCACGTCGGCCGTGTTGTCCGGGCGCGCCGACATGGCGGTCGGCAACGCGGTGGGCAGCAACATCTTCAACGTCCTGTT
>JBFIDI010000545.1:0-3759 GCA_041581405.1 Burkholderiaceae bacterium | reverse complement strand
TGGTCCGCCGGTTGTTCGGCGATGCGGGGCAAGGCGTGCATCAGCGCGTAGTTGGTCAGCGGCGCGTTGGTCGCGATGCGCGTGGCCAGTTCGACCGCCTTCTTCAGTGCCTCGCCCTCGGGCACGAGGTACTGGGCGAAGCCCAGCCGTTCGCCGTCCTGTGCGTTGTAGACGCGGCCGGTCAGCATCATGTCGGTCATGCGCGCCACGCCGATCAGCTTGGGGATACGCACCGAGCCGCCACCTCCGACGAAGATGCCGCGTGTGCCTTCGGGCAGGGCGTAGAACGTGGTCTCGTCGGCGACGCGGATATGGCTGGCGCTGGCCAGTTCCAGCCCGCCACCGACGACGGCGCCGTGCAAGGCGGCGACCACCGGCACGCGGCCGTATTGCACCGCGTCGAGCGCGACGTGCCAGCTGCGCGAATGGTGCATGCCTTCGCCGGCGTCGCACTCCTTGAGTTCGGACAGGTCGAGCCCGGCGCAGAAGTGATCGCCTTCGCCTTCGATCACGGCCGCCTTGGCCTCGCGCGGCAGGTTCTGGAACACGTCGCGCAACGCGGCGACCAGGGCATCGCTCAGCGCATTGCGCTTGGCGGGGCGGCGCAGGCTGACCACCGCGACGGCACCGCGCATCTCCAGTGCGACACCGTTGCGCGCGGCTTGTTCGAGGATGGTGTCAGGCATGAAAAATTCCTTTGGGTCAACGTCGCTGGAGCGGCTATAACGTTATTTTTGATAACTATATTGTGCGCGAATTCTCGCGCAAATAAGACTAGGGTTTACCCTTGGTTCCAGCATCGTCCCGGTGTGCAGCCGGTGCGGCTCACCCGGCGCCGGCGTATCACCGGCCGTTCAGCGCCAGCGGCACGCAGGTGCCCGCCCAGGCACACGGCGGCAACGACGGCGCCGCACGATCCAGCCCGGGCGGTGGCGGCAACGACCTTCCGTCGATACGCGTCATTGCGCCGACGACCGGATGCGCGCGTGCTCGCGCAGCAGCCGGTAGGCGACCAGGTACTTCTTGATGTCGGCGACGTATTTGACGGTCTCGCGCCCCACGATCCGGCCGGCCGCGACTTCGACGTTGCCGAACCAGCGGTTCGGGTCCAGCCCCATCTTTTTCGCCAGCCGGCGCATCTGTTCGACCCTGGCCGGCCCGGCGTTGTAGGCGGCCCAGACGAATTCCATGCGCGCCTGCGGCTCGATGGCCGCGGACGAGAAGTAGCGCTCGCGCAGAAAGGCCAGGTATTTGGCGCCGGCATGCACGTTGTTCTCGACCTTGTGGATGTCCGGGATGTTCACGTTGGGGTCGCGCGCCGTGCTGGGCAACATCTGCATCAGGCCCACGGCCCCGCGCCGGCTGCGCCGGCCCTGGTCGAGCGCCGACTCGTGATAGGCCAGCGCCAGCAAGGCCAGCGGGTCGATGCCGTAGGCCTGGCCATAGTGGTCGAACAAGGGCTTCAGTCGTTCGAGTCGGGCCAGGTTCTTGCCGCTGGTCGGGTTCTCGATCCAGCGTGTCTGCCCCAGGAAACTGCGGGTCAGCAGGTTGCCGAGCAGGGTGCCGACCTTGACCTGGTTCAGGAACCCGCGCATGCTCTGCTGCAACTGCGGATTGCCATGGCGCGCCGCCCAGCCGATATGGCCATCGGCATGCAGCACGACGTCATCGTGCACGATGATGTCCGGCAGCACGCGCGACCACAACCGGGCCATGTAGTCGTCGACCACGGTCAGCGCCACCACGCCGGCATTGACGAGTTCGAGGATGTCTTCGCTCTGCATCCACGGGTCGGCTTCGGTGATCAGCACCGGCGCCATGCCGCGCCGCGCAAGCCGCCCGTTCAGTGCACGCAGATGCTCCGCGAAACTGCTGCCGCGCAGCACGACGACCTCGCGTCCGGAGAGGTCGTCGATATGTCCGATCGGCGCGGTGTCGCGTCCGCGCACCAGCACCTCGTCCACCGGCATGGCCTCGGCGGACACCATGGCGACTTGCGCCATGCGTTCGGGCGTGACGGTCAGCATCGCGGCGGCCAGGTCGCCGTGCCCCGCCTGCAGCTCCGGTAGCAGCCGATCGAAGGTCACCGGCAGGAACCGGATGCGGATCTTGTCGGTCTCCCGCCGGACGCCGCGGTTGAGGTATTTCTCGTACTCGAGCAAGAGCCGGGTCTGCAGGCCTTCGATGCGTGCACCGGAGAGAAAAAAATCGGTGCGGCTGGGTACGACCAGCGCGCGCAACACCTTGCGCTGGCGCATGTCGTCCAGGTCGCCGACAAACGCTTGCGTCGGCAACGCGACCAGGCCCTGGTCGTCCGGCTCGCGCGAGCAACCGGCCAGCAGGCAGGCGGCCAGCACCAGCAGCGCGGCGGACCACGCATGGGTCGACAGTGGGTTGCGAAACGGGACTTGCATGGTGATGGACCCATCCTCGCACCTCGGGCGCGTGGATGCAAACGGGCCTGCCGCGCGCTCGGCGATGCCGTCACCGGCCGTCGCGGCGGGGCCCGCGGCACGCGGCCATGCCGACACCGCCCCAGGGCGCCTGCCGTTGGCCGCGCATGGGCGTCACGCGAGCAGTACCCCGGGAGCCTCGAGGTGGCCGCGCACCGCCTGGATGAACTTCGCCGCGTCCTGTCCGTCGACGACACGGTGGTCGAACGACGACGACAGGTTCATCGTCTTGCGCGCAACCAGCGCGCCGTCGATCAGCATCGGTCGCTCGACGATGCGGTTCACGCCGACGATGGCCACTTCGGGTGCGTTGATGATGGGCGTGGAGACGATGCCGCCGAGCGCGCCCAGGCTGGTCAGCGTGATGCTCGAGCCGGTCAGCTCGTCGCGGGTCGCGCGGCCCGAGCGGGTCATCTCGGCCAGTCGGCTGATCGCGCGGGCGTTCGCCCACAGGTCGCCGTCCTGGGCATGGCGCAACACCGGCACCATCAGTCCGGCCTCGGTCTGGGTCGCGATGCCGATGTGCACCGCGCTGTGCCGCGTGATGACACCGGTCTCGTCGTCGAACAGGGCATTGACCTGCGGGAAGTCCGCAATCGCCAGCACCATCGCGCGCACCAGGAAGGGCAGCAGCGTGAGTTTGCCCCGGCTGTCGCCGAAGCGCCGGTTCAGCTGCGTGCGCAGCGACTCGAGTTCGGTCACGTCGCATTCCTCGACATACGCGAAATGCGGGATGCGGCGCTTGGACTCCTGCATCTTCTGCGCGATGCGCCGGCGCAGCCCGATGACCTTGATCTCGTGCAGCGTGTCTTCGCCGGCCCGCGCCGGCACGACGGCCGCCGCCGCCGCCGCGCCTCTGGATCCCGCGGCGGAACTGCCGTGCCGCGCCACGTGTGCATCGAGGTCGGCCTGCATGATGCGCCCGCCGGCGCCGGACGCACGCACCTCGCGCAGTTCGACGCCCAGCTCCCAGGCCCGCCGGCGCACGGCCGGCGATGCAATCGGTTTGTCGTCGGTATCGGACGCGGCGGCCGCGCGCGTGGCCGCAGCTTGTGTCGCGGCCGCTGCCGGCGCAGCCGTCCGCTTTGGCGCGGCCTTGGCCGTGGGCTCGTCCGAAGCGGGCCCGGCTTTCGGCTTGTTGTCGCGTGAGGCGGGAGCCGATGGCGTTGCTGGCGCCGCTGCCGAGGGCGCCGATGCGGCCGCGTCACCATCACCGTCCACCGCGATGTCGATCAGCGCCGCGCCGACGGCCAGCACCTCGCCGACCTCGCCGCCGAGACGGGCCACCGATCCGGCCACCGGCGAC
>JBFIDI010000544.1:0-3763 GCA_041581405.1 Burkholderiaceae bacterium | reverse complement strand
GCCATGTCCTGGCACCGCGTCCGGGTGCCGCCGGTGGCGGCCGGCCGCATGCGCGCCGCGCTCGCCGGTTTGCTGGAAGAGCAGTTGCTGGACGATCCGGCCCAGCTCGGGTTTGCTCTCGTGCCCGGGCGCGCCGAGGACGGGCAGTCGCTGGTCGTGGCGTTCGACAAGGCCTGGCTGCAGGCGGCACTGGAGCTGTTCGAGCAGGCGCAGCGCCCGGTCAGCCGCGTGGTGCCGGCATTTTTTCCCGAGACCGCGGCGACCCCGGCGGTGCGCCTGCACGTGACCGGCAGCGCGGACGATGCCAGCCTGGTCATCGTCGACGCGCGCGGCGTGACCTGCCTGCCGCTGGCCGGCGCCGCGGCGGCGTTCGTCGACCGGGCCATGCCGCAGGCGCAGGATCCGGTGACCGCCGAGCCGGCCGTGGCCGGCCTGGCCGAACAGGTCCTGGGCCGGGCCGTCACCGTGCAGCCGGCCGCGCAGGCTCTGCTGCAGGCGAGCCGCTGCGAGTGGGATCTCGCGCAGTTCGAACTCTCGACCCGCGGCGGCGGGCGGCTCGCGCGGCGTTGGCAGCAGCGGTCGCGCCAGTGGCTGTTTGCGCCCGCCTGGCGTCCCGCGCGGTGGGGACTGCTGGCGCTGGTGCTGGTCCATCTGGTCGGCATGAACGCCTGGGCCTGGAAGCTCGATGCCGTGGTGCGCGACAAGCAGCAACGGGTCAACGCCTTGTTGACGCAAGCCTTCCCCGGGGTACGCACCATCGTCGATGCGCCGCTGCAGATGCAGCGCGAACTCGCGCGGCTGCGCCAGGCCAGCGGGGGCGTCACGCCCGACGACCTGGAGACGATGCTGGCGGCGCTGGGCTCGGCCATGCCCGACGGCGCCACGCCGGTCGCGATCGATTTCGTGCCCGGCGAGATCGCCGTGCGCGGGCTCGAGCTCGCGGGGCCGCAGCGCGAGAGCCTGCGGGGCGACCTGCTCAACCAGGGTTACGAGTTGCGGTCCGAGGGCGGCCGCCTGCTTGTGCGCCGGCAGGGCAGGCCATGACGACGGCCGCGAACACGATGGCATCGGTGCGCCAGGCCTGGTCCCGTCTGGCGCTGCGCGAGCGGCGCCTGGTCGGGGTGGCGGTGGCCGTCGTGCTGGCGGGCCTGGTGTGGTCGCTCGGCGTGGCGCCGGCGCTGGGCGTGTTGCGGACGGCACCGGCACGCCTGGCCGAACTCGATCGCCAGTTGCAGTCCATGCAGGACCTGGCGGCCCAGGCGCGTGCCTTGCAGGGGCGTGCCCCGGTGCAGCGGGACGATGCGGTGCGCACGCTCGAGTCCGCATTGCAGCAACGCATGCCCGGGCGCGCGCAACTCAGCCGTGCCGGCGACCGGGTGACGGTGACCGTGTCCGGCGTGCCGCCGCAGGTGCTTGCCCAGTGGCTGGGCCAGGTGCGCGATGCGTCGCGGGTGTCGGTGCAGCAGGCACGCCTGACACGTTCACCGGCCGGATGGGACGGCAGCGTGGTGCTGCAATTGCCGCCGGAATGAAGCGGCGCGGCATCGGCATCGGCATGCGTCGGCGCCAGCGTCGTGTCGACCCCTGCCAGGATGCGTTGCATGCGTGAAACCCGCTGGGCCTGGCTGGGGGCGGTCGCCGGCATCGCCGCGGGGCTGCTGGCATTCGCGCCCGCCGCGTGGCTGGCCGCGGCATTGCACATGGGGACCGATGGCCGGCTGCAGGCCGCGCAGCCGCGGGGCACGGTCTGGAACGGCAGCGCGCGCCTGGTGCTGTCCGGGGGTACCGGCAGCCAGGATGCCCGGGTATTGCCGGGGCGCATGGCCTGGCAGTTGCGACCGAGCTGGACCGGTGCGCGCCTGCGCCTGCAGGCCGAGTGCTGCATGTCGCGGCCGCTCGAGATGACGCTCGCACTGCGCTGGGGCGGCTGGACGCTGGCCTGGGCCGACCACACCAGCCAATGGCCGGCCCAGGCGCTGGCCGGATGGGGTTCGCCCTGGAACACCTTGCAGGCCGAAGGACGCCTGCTGCTGACCCTGCAGGGCTTGTCATTAGAATGGCTCGCAGGGCGTACCCGTGTGACGGGAAACCTGTCGCTCGACGCACTGGCGTTCTCGTCGCGTCTGTCCACGCTCAGGCCGATCGGCAGTTACCGCTTGCGCCTGATCGGCAACGGATCGAACGGCCCGCCGGAACTGCAGCTGCAAACGCTCGAAGGCAGCCTGCGCTTGTCCGGCCAGGGCCGCTGGACCGGAGCACGCTGGAATTTTCGCGGGCAGGCCAGTGCATCGGCACAGGATGAGGCGGTGCTGGGCAACCTGCTCAACATCGTCGGGCGCCGGCAAGGTGCCGTATCGATCATTGCGGTGGATTGAATGAAGACGTTGGCTGGCTTCGACGGCCGGGATTGGGCTGCAATATGAATTGGAATGGCGTCAAGGGTCTTGCGGCTTCGGTCGTTCGGGTCGGTGTCTGTTGCCTGTGCCTGGGAGGCGTGGCCTTGGCCCAGAAGCCGGGCGAGCCGATCACGCTGAACTTCGTCGGCGCGGAGATCGAAGCCGTGGCGCGCACCATGGGTGTCATCACCGGCCGCACCGTGGTGGTCGATCCCCGCGTGCGCGGGGTCATCAACCTGAGCAGCGAGAAGCCGCAGTCGCCGGCGGCCGCGTACGCCCAGTTCCTGGCGGCGCTGCGCCTGCAGGGTTACACCGTGGTGGAGTCCAGCGGCATCCACAAGGTGGTGCCGGAGGCCGAAGGCAAGCTGCAGGGCAGTGTGGTTTCGGTGTCGCCCGACAATCCGGCCGGCAACCAGATCGTGACCCAGATCTTCCGGCTCGACCACGAGAGCGCGCTCAACCTGGTACCGGTGCTGCGACCGCTGATCAGCCCGAACAACACGATCAACGTCAACCCGGGCAGCAATGCGCTGGTCATCACCGACTATGCCGACAACCTGCGCCGCCTGGGCCGCATCATCGCGGCGATGGACATGCCCAACGCGACCGATGTCGAGGTGATCCCCCTCAAGCATGCGCTGGCCTCGGACCTCGCGCCGCTGGTGCTCCGCCTGACGCAGACCAGCACCGGGCCGGCGGTGCAGGGGCAGGTCGACAACTCCTTCCGCACCGCCATCATCGCCGAGCCGCGCAGCAATGCGCTGATCGTGCGCGCCGCCAACCCGGCGCGGGTGGCGCTGGTGCGTTCGCTGGTCGAGCGGCTGGACGCGCCGACGTCGGACAACGCGTCCGGCAACATCCATGTGGTCTACCTGAAAAACGCCGAAGCGGTGAAGCTGGCGGCGACGCTGCGAGCCGCGATGGCCAGCGCCGGTGGCTCGGGTGCCGGCGCGGCGACGATCCGGCCGGCAGTCGGGGGGGGTGCCGCCGCGGCCGCAGCGGCCGCCGCAGCCGCGGCCGCGGGTGCGTCGTCGTCCCAGGCGGAGACCGGCGGCCAGATCCAGGCCGACCCGGCGACGAATTCACTGGTGATCACCGCGCCCGAGCCGCAATACCGTCAGATGCGCGCGGTGATCGACAAGCTCGATGCGCCGCGTGCCCAGGTGTTCGTCGAGTCGCTGATCGCCGAGGTCAATGCCGACAAGGCGGCCGAATTCGGCATCCAGTGGCAAGGACCGATCGGGCAGAAGGGCGACGGCAGCATCGGACTGCTGGGCACGAACTTCAGTATCGGCGGCACCAACATCATTTCGCTGGCCACCGGCGCCGTCGACGGCACGTCCGTGCCGTCGTCCGGCCTGAACGTG
>JBFIDI010000543.1:0-3769 GCA_041581405.1 Burkholderiaceae bacterium | reverse complement strand
TCGGCGCGTTCGACCAGCCGCCCTACGACGCGGCACGAGCGGCCACTGTCGCGATGTGCGCCCTGTTCGGCGCGCAGCGCCTGATGTGGGGCAGCAACCTGCCGGTCTTCGCGCTCGATGCGCGCCAGGACCTGGGCGCCGCCTGGCATGCGATCCGCGATGCCGCATCCCTGGGCGACGCCGAACGCGCCGCCATCCTGGGCGGCACCGCCGCCACCGTCTTTTTCCCGCACTGAGCACCGACCGCCATGTCCACCACACCACCGAACATCATCTTCATCATCACCGACCAGCAGCGCTACGACACGATCGCGGCGCTGGGCGCGGGCCATGTCGACACGCCGAACATCGATCGCCTGGTGCGCGACGGCGTGAGTTTCACCCACTGCTACGTGCCCGGGGCCAGCTGCGTGCCCAGCCGCGCCAGCGTGTTCACCGGCCTGTACCCGCACACCAATGGCGTGCTGAAGAACGGCGCCGCCTGGCAGCGCACCTGGGTCGAGGACCTGCGCCAGGCGGGTTACCACACGGTGAACATCGGCAAGATGCATACCGTGCCCTACGATGCGCCGGCCGGGTTCGACGAACGTTATATCGTCGAGAACAAGGACCGCTACCTGGACGGACGCTGGTATTTCGACGAATGGGACAAGGCACTGGGCAACCACGGCATGGTCAAGCCGCAGCGCGAGTTGTACCGCAAGCGCGAGGACTACGGCAGCAGCCTGGGCGCATTCGAATGGGAGCTGCCCGCCGAACTGCATTCGGACAACTTCGTCGCCGGCATGGTGAAGTGGTGGCTGCAGACCAAGCCGGTGGAAAAACCCTTGTTCCTGCAGATCGGCTTCCCCGGCCCCCATCCGCCGTACGATCCGACCCCCGCACTGGCGCACAAGTACCTGGCGCGCACCGACTATCCGGTACCCCGGCCCGGAGCAGCCGAACTCGACGGCCTGCCGCCGCCGCTGCAGGCCAAGCGCAGCCACGATGCGCAGGTCGACCATGACTCCATCCTGTGGTCGCTCGACCCGAGTCCCGAGCAACTGCACCGCATGCGCGCCCATTACCTGGCCAATGTGGAGATGATCGACACCCAGGTCGGCGAGATCCTGGACGCGCTGCGTGCGCGCGGCCTGCTGGACAACGCCATCGTGGTGTTCACCACCGACCATGGCGATTGCCTGGGCGACCACGGGCTGAGCCAGAAATGGAGCATGTACGAGGAGGTCGTGCGGGTGCCACTGGTGGTGTGCGCACCGGGCCGGTTTGCCGGCAGCCGGCAGGTCGACGCGCTGGTGCAGTTGCACGACCTTGCACCCACGGTGCTCGAATGGGCAGGGGCCGAGCCGCCATGGGCCATGGAGGCCTGCTCGCTCAACCCCGCGCTGCAGGGGGAGCCGTTCGATGGCCGCGCGCATGTGTACTGCGAACAGGCCGGTGACCACAACCTCACGGGTTGCGAATTCATCACCATGGTGCGCGCGCGCGACCTCAAGCTGGTGCATTACAAGGGGGAGTCGTACGGACAGTTGTTCGACCTGGCCGAAGATCCGGGCGAACACGTCAACCGCTGGGACGACCCGCGTTACGCCCAACGCAAGTCGGCCCTGCTCGACGTCTTGCGCGACTGGCTGATCGAGAGCAACTACCGCACGCGCGACATCTACGCGCATGCGCGCTGAACCCCGACCAACCCCGACGGAGCATCCCACACCATGGCCAATGTCAGCGTTCGCAACCTCACCAAGTCCTACGGCAGCACTCCGGTCCTGCATGGCATCGATCTCGATGTCGCCGATGGCGCCTTTGTCGTGCTGGTCGGCCCCTCGGGTTGCGGCAAGTCCACCTTGCTGCGCATGATTGCCGGCCTGGTCGAAGTCAGCTCGGGCGACATCGCGTTCGACGGCAAACGCGTCAACGACATGGCGCCGCGCGACCGCGACATTGCGATGGTGTTCCAGAACTACGCGCTGTATCCGACCAAGACGGTGCGCCAGAACCTGGGCTTTTCGCTCAAGATCCGGCGCGAGTCGCCGCAGGAGATCCGGCGCAAGGTGGATGCCGCGGCGCAGATGCTCGGACTCGAGCAGTTGCTCGACCGCCTGCCCGGACAACTCTCCGGCGGCCAGCGCCAGCGCGTGGCCATGGGCCGCGCCATCGTGCGCGAGCCCCAGGTGTTCCTGTTCGACGAGCCGCTGTCCAACCTGGACGCCAAGCTGCGCGGACGCATGCGCTCCGAGATCAAGGCCATGCACCAGCGCATCGGCACCACGTCCATCTATGTCACGCACGACCAGATCGAGGCCATGACGCTGGCCGACCAGATCGTCGTGATGAACGGCGGACGCGTCGAGCAGATCGGTGCACCGCTGGACCTGTACCACCAGCCGGCGAACCTGTTCGTGGCCGGCTTTATCGGCGCCCCGCAGATGAACTTCATCCAGGGCCGGGTCGATACCGCGGGCGGACGAACAACGGTCGCCACCGCGATGGGGGCCATGCCGGCCGACGTGCCCGCCCGGCTCGAAGAAGGCCACAGCGTGACCTACGGCATCCGCCCCGAGCACCTGGCGCTGGCGCCGGACGGCTGCATCGACGCACGTGTGCAACTGATCGAGCCGATGGGGTCGGAATGCCTGGTGCTGGCCGAATGCCAGGGCGAGGAACTGCAGGTCATGGTCCGCGACGAGACCATGCCGCTGCCGGCGCCCGGCGATCGCGTGCGGCTGGCACCCCAACCCGGCAAGGCCTGTATCTTCGACACCGCCAGCGGGCGCAACCTGGCGCTGGAGGCGGCCGCGCGGCACTGAAGCCGCTCCTTGGCGGGCGGGCGTCGTGACCGCGTCGGCGCTCGCGTATGCTCGGGTACCCAGACCGCCCGCCGCCTGAAAGGAGACACATGCCCCGCAAGACCTACGACCAGCTGCGCAGCGCGCGTTGGTTCGCCCCCGACGACTTCCGCTCCTTCGGCCACCGCTCGCGTGCGATGCAGATGGGTTACGAGCGCGCCGACTGGCAAGGCAAGCCGGTGATCGCGATCATCAACACCTGGAGCGACATCAACAACTGCCACACGCACTTCAAGCAGCGCGTCGAGGACGTCAAGCGCGGCATCCTGCAGGCCGGCGGCTTCCCGCTGGAGTTGCCGGCGATCTCGCTGGCCGAGAACTTCGTCAAGCCCACGACGATGTTGTACCGCAACCTGCTGGCGATCGAGACCGAGGAACTGCTGCGCTCGCATCCGGTCGACGGCGCCGTGCTGATGGGCGGCTGCGACAAGACCACGCCGGCGCTGCTGATGGGTGCGATCTCGGCCGGTTACCCGTGTATCTACCTGCCGGCCGGGCCCATGCTGCGCGGCAACTGGAAAGGCAAGACGCTGGGTTCGGGTTCCGACGCGTTCAAGTACTGGGACGAACGCCGCGCCGGCAACATCACCGAGACGCAGTGGCTGGAGGTCGAAGGCGGCATCGCGCGCAGCCACGGCACCTGCATGGTGATGGGCACGGCCGCGACGATGATGGGTATCGCCGAGGCGCTGGGGCTGACGCTGCCCGGCGCCGCTTCGATCCCGGCGCCCGACGCCAACCACATCCGCATGTCGGCCGCCTGCGGCCGGCGCGCCGTCGAGATGGTGCACGAGGACCTGACGCCCGAGAAGGTGCTGACCCGCGCCGCCGTCGACAACGCCGTGACGGTGGCGATGGCCACCGGCTGCTCGACCAATGCGATCATCCACCTCGTCGCCATGGGGCGCCGGGCGGGGATC
>JBFIDI010000542.1:0-3774 GCA_041581405.1 Burkholderiaceae bacterium | reverse complement strand
GGTTCGGTGGACCGGGTCTACGCCGGCGACCTGAACGGCACGATGTGGAAGTTCGACCTGACGGCCGGCACCGCCACCGCGATGATCACGACCTCGCCGGCACAGGCGATCACCGCGACACCGGGTGTCGCGGCCCATCCGAACGGTGGCTACATGGTGACCTTCGGCACCGGCAAGATGTTCACCAGCAGCGACGCCACCGACAACGCCGTGCATTACGCGTACGGCATCTGGGACGGCGCGCCGGTGGCGAATGCCGCGATCCTGACCCAGACCCTGACCGAGCGCAGCTACACGAATGCCAGCGAAACCGTGCGGGTGCGCCGCGTGACCTCCAACCAGCCGAACTGGAGCAGCGGCGCGGCCAACCACCGTGGATGGAAGGTGGCGCTGCCGGCGGGCGAACGCGTGCTGGGCGAAGGCAGCTTCATCGAGAACGGCCGCTTCTATTTCACCGGGCACAACCCGACGATCTCGACGACGATTCCCAGCACCGCGACGGTCGTCAAGGGCGAGAGCTGGCTGATGGAACTCGACTACCTCAGCGGCGGCAGCAAGAACCAGCCTTTCCTGGACCTCAGCGGCGACGTCAAGCTCGACGACAACGACCGCATCAAGTACATCGCGTCCGATCCGGAGGTCGTGTCCGATCCGAGCAAACTGGGTACCCCGATCATGGACACGAGGGGCATTGCGGTGGCCAAGTTCATCTCGATCGGCTTGTTGTCGCAGCCGGTGCTGGTGCAGCAGATCTCGCTCAACGACACCTTGTTCAACCAGAATCCGGACGTCACGGTGCCGCAGGTGGTGCTGGGCCAAGGGGTGGACAACGGGCACTTCGACCAGGACATCTTCTACGGCACCGGCCTGGCGGTCCAGGCGGTCGGTTACGTGCAGTTCAACTATGCGAGTTCGAGCACCGCCATGAACGTGACCTCGCTCAGAATCGTTGCCAATGGCGAAACCATGTACAACGGCGTGCCCGGTAGCATCAGACCCAGGGATCTGGACGACTTGCTTGATGGAGTCAGTTCGGCCAACTATGTGATGAGCAAGAATTCGCTGGACAATACGACCGTCAGGATCACGGCCAAGAACGGCGGCGCGGCATTCAACGGACCGGTGATGGTCACGATGACCGTCAGCGGTGGCGCGGTTCCGGGTTTTGTCAAATACGACCTGGCAGGCGGCCTGAACGCACAGCCCGGTGACTCCTGCCTGACCTGTACCTCGAAGAAACACGTGCACCAGTACGACGACAAGTACGACGTGACCGGCGTGAATTTCCTGAACCCCAGCGACACCGCGATGAACCTGGCACTGATGATTCCGTCGGAGACCACGCAGTTCAAGATCCTGGTGCAGAACCAGTATCTGAATCCTGCGGTACGCCTGCATTTCGGCAATCCGGGTTACCTGTTCAATGTCGATGCCGGCTACATCCCGATCAAGGACTACCAGGCCAATGCGACCACGCTCGATCTGGCCACCGTGCAGACCTATGTGCGCGCTGCCACCGCAACGGCGCCGGTCAAGCCGATCGGCAGCCTGGCCTTCAACCTCCCGGTCGACGCCTTGACCGCGCGCGACTGGTGGGGCAACGGCGACGTGCGGGTCGGCCTGCTGCCGATGCGCACCACCTGCATGCGCGACAGCGCGGGTGTCAACGACGGCAACATGTACAAGCCGGTCGTGCCACCTGCCAACGGCGTGGACGGTCCCGGCACCCCGGGCTGGTCGGCCTTGACCACACCGGCCACGGCCACCGGCGTGCGCCATGGCGGCGCATTCACGATCCAGATCATCGCGGCCAACACGCCGAATTCGGCGATCGAAATGCAGTTGCCCGGCCGGCCGGAGTATGGCTGGCGCGTGAAGTCGGCGTTGTTCTCGACTTATGTGCTGGGCGAATACGGCACCTTCTGGCACCATCCGAATGGTCTGTGCTACTACGAGGCGGGCTGGACCAAGACGCCGGGTCCGGACAACGGATCGTCGTCTGCCGTGACCAAGGCTCCAGGGTCGACCGATCCGAAGATCGGCCAGTTCGGCGTCGGAGCGGGAACCATCGCCAGCGTCAGCACGACGACCGTGGGCAACGTCACCACCACGGTCATCACCTACAGCAGCGGCTTGACGGCGATCATCCGGCGCACGACCCGCAACGACGGCTCGGTGGAGATCTACACCCGGGACACTTCCAACAACGAGACCACGGAGGTGGTTGCCAACACGGCCGGCTCGGTGCGCGCCGGCGGCGACGAGCGCGGACTGCAGGCGCGCACCGGACGCATTTCCTGGCGCGAACTGGTGGCGCCGTGATGCGGATAATGTCGCGGCACCCGTCCCTGGCCTGCACCACCGGTGCGGCAATCATCCCCTGCACGAGGCAACGCATGAAAACCCGCGGTTTCACCCTGATCGAACTGATGATCGTCGTTGCCGTGATCGGCATCCTGGCGGCGATCGCAGTGCCCAGCTACCGCAGTTATGTCGTGCGGGCAGCGCGGGTCGAGGCGCAGGCGGAACTGCTGGAACTGGCCAGCCTGCAGGAAAAGATCTTTCTCAATTCGAACAACTACGCGTTCAGCGTGACCAATCCGTACACCGGGTTGGCCACCGGAGGGCTGGGCCGCACCAGCGGCCGGACCAAGGACGGGCGCTACACATTGACCCTTGTCGACGGTGCGGGTGTCGCGATGGCGGCGCCGGCCCAGACCTTCGTGTTGCGTGCGACGCCGGTGGCCGGAACCACGCAGGCCGGCGACGGCATCCTGTCGGTCAACGAGGCCGGGCGCAGGTTGTGGGGTACGGCGTCGTGGTGATGACCCTGGCCAGCCGATAAGGACTGTGATGCCCATGTTTCATGGGCGTTGGCTGGCCTGTGCAATTCGAGACGATTCATTGCCTTGCGCGCGGGCCGGAGTTGTGTCGGCAGACTTGACATTGCACCGCGGCGGCGTTGCGGCCTGTTACGAATTCGATGGTGAATCAATCACTTAGGATCGTGGCACAAACATTGCTTTGCTTCAATGAGCCCCTTCATTCAATCCGGAGAACAACAATGAGATTCGTTGGTGCAAGCATTTCCAAGTTGGTCGGCGCATGTGTGATCGCCGCGGCGTCGGCTACGGCACAAGCGGCGCCATGTAGTGGCGAACTTGCGAACTGCGGATTCGAGGATCCGTTGAGCGCGGGCAACTGGACACTTGGCGGTACGTCGAGCGTCGCGCAGAATCCATTCCGAAGCGGTGGCAATTCGCTTCGGGGCGCGGGGGACGATGGTGTCGGCTCCGCGACCCAATCGGTATTCGGCAGCTCGATTGGTTTCGATCTTGAGTTTTGGCTGCGATTTGATGGTACGGCGACAGAGTCGCTGCTTAGCCTAGTATCTGTGGTGGCTGGGGCCAACACTCTGTCCATCACCATGGGCGACACGACTGATGATTGGACCCGATTTACCGGTTTCACCGGCCCTACCGCGGATCCGTGGGATCTCGTTTTCAATTTCACGGACCCGGCGGGTGGCGTAGCCATTTTCATGGACGACGTGACTCTCTCCGAGCGCAGCGCCAACAACGTTCCCGAGCCGGGTTCGTTGCTGCTGGTGGGTGTGGCGATGGCCGCTGGCGCCGCGCTGCGCCGGCGCAGCAGGACTGGCGCATAAGGCCGCTGCAGTCCATTTCAGTCAGTCTGAAGCAAACAAGGGCGTCTTTCGACGCCCTTTCTTGTTTCCGGGGGACGCGGGCGGAGCCGTGATCCGCATTTGGGGCG
>JBFIDI010000541.1:0-3776 GCA_041581405.1 Burkholderiaceae bacterium | reverse complement strand
CGACGAGTGTGACGGCGCCGTGGTCGTGGCGTTTGCGCGCTACGAGTTCCCCACCGGCATCGAACACCAGAAGGGCGGCCAACGCACCGAATTGCGCGATACGCGGTTTCCCACCGTCTGGAACCAGATCGAGGCCGCCCTGGCTTATGGTCGCGACCTGCCCCTGCTCGTCATTTGCGAGCATGGGCTGCACGACGACGGGCTGCTCGAGGGGCGCTACGACTGGAAGGTGTTCTGGACCGATTTCTCGCCCGCGGAACTGGCGTCGGCGCGCTTCATCGGTTACCTCGAATCCTGGAAGAAGCTGGTGCTGGACCGCAAGGCGCCGCCGCCAGCGGCGCCAGCAGAGCCTGCTCCGGGCACGCCGCAGGATACCGACCTGTCCAAGCTGCCGTTGTCGCGGCTGGTCGGCATGTTGACGCTGCCGCAGATCGCCACCGTGCTGGGAACCTTGTTCTCGATGTTCGCCGCCGTGGCGGCTGCCGCCTACAAGCTGGGCGGCGGCAAATGGCCGTGGGCGTGACGCGGTGCCGCAGGCCCGGCAACATGCCCGGCCGCCGCCCGCTCAGTGGTGCGCGGCGAAATGTTCACCCGCCTTGAGCGCGTAGACCGTGCCGCAATACGGGCACTTGGCCTGGCCGGTATGCGCCACGTCGAGGTAGACCTTGGGGTGGCTGTTCCAGATCTTCATGTCGGCCTTGGGGCTCGGACAGAAGACGCCGCCCTGCGCGTTGAGGTCCTTGGCCAGCAGTTCTACGGTGTTGTTGCTCATGGTGGGTGCGTGCGGTGGTGTCGGATGCGCGGCTCAGACGCGCGCCAGCCAATGTGCGTATTTCGGGTTGCGCCCGTTCACGATGTCGAAGAACGCGCTCTGGATCTTCTCGGTGATCGGCCCGCGCGAGCCCTGGCCCAGCGTGATGCGGTCGAGTTCGCGGATCGGCGTGACCTCGGCGGCGGTGCCGGTGAAGAAGGCCTCGTCGCTGATGTAGACCTCGTCGCGGGTGATGCGTTTCTGCACCACGTCCAGCCCCAGGTCCTTGCAGATGTGGAACACCGTGTTGCGCGTGATGCCGTTGAGCGCACCGGCCGACAGGTCGGGCGTGTAGACCACGCCGTCCTTGACGACGAACAGGTTCTCGCCGGCGCCCTCGCTGACGAAACCGCTGGCATCGAGCAACATGGCTTCGTCGTAGCCGTCGTCGATGGCTTCCTGGTTGGCCAGGATGGAGTTGGTGTAGTTGCTGACCGCCTTGGCCTGCGTCATCGTGATGTTGACATGGTGGCGGGTGTAGCTGGAGATCTTGACCCGGATACCCTTCTTCATGCCCTCTTCGCCCAGGTATGCCCCCCAGGGCCAGGCCGCAACCATCAGGTGGATGGTGTTGCCCTTGGTGCTGACGCCGAGTTTCTGCGAGCCGACCCAGGTCAGCGGGCGCAGATAGCAGCTCTCGAGCTTGTTCTCGCGCACCACCTGCGTTTGCGCCTCCATCACCTGTTCGAGCGTGAACGGGATCTTCATGCGCAGGATCTTGGCGCTGTTGAACAAGCGCTCGGTATGCTCCTTCAGCCGGAAGATCGCGGTGCCGTCCGCCGTCTTGTAGGCCCGCACGCCCTCGAAGGCGCCACAGCCATAGTGCAGCGTATGCGTCAACACATGGATCTTGGCGTCGCGCCAGTCGACCAGCTGGCCGTCCATCCAGATCTTGCCATCACGGTCGGCCATTGAAGGTGGTACTGCACTCATGGTGATTCCTTGTCTCGCGCCGCAACTGGCGCACGGGTTGTTGTCCGGGTTCGGAGGCCCGGGCCGGCAGCATGCCGCCCGATACCGCAAATCGCGATTTTACGGGGCCGGCGACCGATCGCCGTGCGCCGGCTGTGCCTCCTGCGACGGCTGCGGTCGCGTCATCTGCCAGCGCACCAGGCGGCCACCGTTGAACTCGCAGTCGACATACGAGTCGGTGTTGTCGGTCCAGCGATAGATTTCGGGCTGCACATCCTTGACCGACTGCAAGGCCCCCAGGGACCGGGTCATCGCCACCACATGCATCAGCGTCACGCCCGCTCGGAGCTTGGCATTGAGCATGACGGCACTTTCCACATAACCGATCGGGCGGTTCGCTGCGCGTTTGAGCACCTGCATCATGCGGTTGAAATGCAGCAGCGCCCACATCACGATCACGGTGAGCACGACGGCCACCCCCTGCCAGCCGAACCGGTACCAGGCCAGGGTGATGATGGAGACGCCGGCAAGCGGGACGCCGACGCGCAAAAGCAGTTGTTGCATGGCTTGAAAAGATGGTGGGCGTCGCCTGGCGACGCCTGCACGATGGACGCTCCGTCTGCCTACACCCGTCGTCGGGCCCGGCAAGCGCAAGTCCGCATTTTAAAGTCGTACGGTCGACGACCCGGGCAAAGCGCCGATCAGCTGAGTCCGCGCACCACCTCCATCGCCTGCTCGACCCGGTCCACGCCATGAATGACAAGGCCTTCGATCGGCTTGCGTGGCAGGTTGGCCTTGGGTACCACGGCGATGCCGAAGCCCAGTTTGGCGGCCTCGCGCAGCCGTTCCTGGCCGCGTGGCGCGGGGCGCACCTCGCCGGCCAGCCCGACCTCGCCGAACGCGAAAAAGCCCTTGGGCAAAGGTTTGCCGCGCAGGCTGGAGGCGATCGCCAGCATCACCGCCAGGTCGGCCGCCGGCTCGTTGATGCGCACGCCGCCCACGGCGTTGACAAACACATCCTGATCCGCGCAGGCAATGCCCGCATGGCGGTGCAGCACCGCCAGCAACATCGCCAGCCGATCCCGGTCCAGACCGACCGAGAGCCGGCGCGGACTCGGGCCGCCATCGTCGAGCAAGGCCTGGATCTCGACCAGCAAGGGTCTGCTGCCCTCGAGCGTGACCATCACGCAACTTCCCGGCACGGCGGTCTCGTGCTGGCTCAGGAAGATTGCACTCGGATTGCTGACCCCCTTGAGCCCTTTCTCCGTCATCGCGAACACGCCGATCTCGTTGACCGCGCCGAAACGGTTCTTGATTGCGCGCACCAGGCGGAAACTCGAATGCGTATCGCCCTCGAAATACAGCACCGTGTCCACCATGTGCTCGAGCACCCGCGGCCCGGCCAGCGCACCTTCCTTCGTGACATGCCCGACCAGCACGATGCAGACGCCGCTGGCCTTGGCCGCGCGGGTCAGGTGGGCGGCACATTCGCGTACCTGTGCCACCGAACCGGGCGCCGATGTAAGCTGGTCGGAATACACGGTCTGGATCGAGTCGATCACCGCCACCGCCGGCTTGACCGCGTCCAGCGTGGCCAGGATCTTGTCCAGCGCGATCTCGGCCAGCACCGACACCTCGGACCGGTCCAGGCCCAGGCGGCGCGCGCGCAGCGCCACCTGTGCACCACTCTCCTCGCCGGTCACGTACAAGGTGCGGTGGCCGGCCTCCTGCAGGCTGTGCATCGCCTGCAGCAGCAAGGTGGACTTGCCGATGCCCGGGTCGCCGCCGATCAGCACCACGCCGCCTTCGACAATACCGCCGCCGAGCACCCGGTCGAGCTCTTCATGCCCGGTGGGTGTACGCTCGGTCTCCACCGCATCGATCGCGCCCAGCGTCGTGACCGCGGTGGTCCGGGCCAGTGCGGCAAAACGATTGCGTGCGGCGCCGCCGGGATGGTCTTGTGCGACCGATTCGATCAAGGTGTTCCAGGCGCCACACGCCGGGCATTTGCCTAGCCATTTCGGGCAGGTACCGCCACATTCGGTACAGGTGT
>JBFIDI010000540.1:0-3776 GCA_041581405.1 Burkholderiaceae bacterium | reverse complement strand
CGTGCCGCTGTCCAATCTGTCCGGCGCGTACCTGGCCCACCGCGAGCCGCTGGCCGGCCCCACCACGGCAGTGACTCCCGGCTGCCACGACGCCGGCGTGATCCTCGGCGGCATCAACAAGGCGGCGTGCGCCAGCGCCGACACGATCAACGTCTGGGACATCAGCAACAAGCGCGATCCGGCATTGCTGTTCACGATCTTCGAGCCG
Source organism: Burkholderiaceae bacterium (assembly GCA_041581405.1). Classification (GTDB taxonomy): domain Bacteria; phylum Pseudomonadota; class Gammaproteobacteria; order Burkholderiales; family Burkholderiaceae_C; genus CAISIP01. Next base: position 3,568 of record JBFIDI010000540.1, on the reverse strand, counting down.
GGCGTCGGTGAGGCGGGCACCAACGGCCGCTGGCACTCGGCCGCCTTTACCTGGGACGGCCAAGTGCTCGTCGGTGGCTGGGAGCCCGGCGGCGGCGGCGCGGCCGAGTGCGAGGCCACCGACCCCGACGTCGACAAGAGCATGTTCTTCTACGACGCCAACACCGGGGCCAAGCTCGGTGCGTGGGTGCTGCCGCGCAGCCAGGGGGCCGACGAGAACTGCACGATCCACAACTACAACATCATTCCGCTGCGCAGCGGCCGATACGTTGCGGTGGGCGGCCACTACCAGGGCGGCACCTGGGTCATCGACTTCACTGACCCGGCGAACCCGACCACGGTGGGTTGGTCCGACCCGGCCTCGCTGGGCTCGGGCCCGTTCTGCGGCGGCGCATGCCAGATCGGAGGCGCCTGGTCGAGCTATTGGTACAACAACTTCATTTACGAAAGCGACATCACCGCCGGGCTGCGGGTCTTCGGCCTGAGCGACCACGCGCGGGCGGGCGCGTATCGATTGAAGCGGCTCAATCCGCAGACGCAGGAGGCTCTGCCCCGCTGAGGGGCATCTGCCGATTCCTGTCGCGTGGCGGTCGACCGAGTCCACTCGGACGCCGCCGGCTGTGTGCGACGGCAACTGGCCGGGAGTACCAGTTCGCCGATTGAGGAAGTGGTCGTTCGAGCTTCTTCGGGGTGGCTCGACGCTCGCGAGGTCAGCTCCACATCCGGGAGCGGTCATTGAGCAGGCGAGTTCGCCACCTGCCCTATGGCCGCTACGTGGCAGACACCGAGCATCGCGATCGCAGAAACGACCGGCCGCAACCGCTGCACGGCCGCCCTTGTCAGCGCGAACGAGGCCGGCAGCAACGGGTCGGTAACGACAGTTCGCAGTCAGCGGAGGCAGTCGTAGGCCGAACGTTATCGCCCAGTGGATGACCTGCCCAACCCTTCTGCCGCCACCGAAAGGCAGGTTCCGAGGTACAGCCGACGGCCGCCCGACGGACTGGCTAACGTCAGGTATCGGCGCCCACCGACATTCGCCCGCCAAGTCTGAGCGACAGCACCGAGTCTGAAGCGGGTGCCCTGTTGGCGCCTGCCAAGGCCAGCTCCTGGCCGGGGGCGCCAGTTCGCGGTCGCGCCACATGGCTGACCCGCCGCGCTGAAGCAGTCGAACCACCTCGGCACGGAAAGACATGGATATCGGCGCCAAAGGGGAGCAAAGTGTTTGGCCCTCGACTCGATGGGAGACCATCATGGAATCCAACGCCAACGCTGTTCACCGCGAGCCGTGGAACAAGGGCAAGATCGTCGGTCAGAGATCCCTGTTCAAACTCGAGGTCATCCGGGCACTCCGGGTTCGTCTTCAGATGGAGAACCGAGTGCGCGAACTCGCACTTTTCAACCTGGGAATCGACAGCAAGCTTTGCGGCTGCGACCTTGTGAGCCTGAAGTTCCGGAACTTCTGCCACGGCGACCAGGTGGCAACCCGCGCCATGGTGATGCAGCATGAGACGCAGCGGCCGGTGCAGTTCGAGATTACATCGGCCACCCGCGACGCAGTTCAGAAGTGGATCAAGCAAGCCGGGCTAAAGGCAGACGACTGCGTGTTTCCGAGTCGCACCCATGACGCGCCACATCTGGGGACGAGGCAGTACGCTCGGATCCTCGAGGGCTGGGTCGAGGAACTCGGCCTCGTTCCTGCCGAGTAGGCACGCACTCGATGCGGCGCACCAAGGCCACGTTGATCTTCAGGCGCACGAAGTGGCCTTGCCCTCATTGCGAGCACATGATGCGAAGGCATCAGGCACAATGCGCGAACAGCGCCTGCAATACCCGCAGCGTCGCGAACATTGCCCGATCGGCCAGCCATGAACCTCCTTCGACGCCATGCCGACGGCCGACAGCAAACCGCGCCCACAGAGTGACACACGGGCGCGGTTGCGCCGGTTGGCCTGGCTGCTGGACAGTTCCATCCGGCTGCCGGGGGGCCTGAGCATCGGCATTGACGGCATCCTCGGGCTGATCCCCGGCGTCGGCGACTTGCTTGCCGCCTTGCTTTCCTCGTACATCGTTGTCGAGGCGGCACGTATGCGCCTTCCTGGCAGCGTGTTGCTGCGCATGGTGTGGAACATCGGCCTCGAACTGACCGTCGGTGCCATCCCGCTGGCAGGCGACCTCTTCGATATCGTCTTCAAGGCCAATGTACGGAATGTGAAACTGATCGAGGACTATCTGGAGGCGCCGCGCGCTACCCGATCCAGCAGCCGCAAGGGCGTATTCGCGGTGCTCCTGGGCCTGGCGCTGCTGTTGTTGCTGGCATTGGCGCTGCTGGTCGCAGTGGTTCAGCTGGTCTGGGCCGTTATCGGCGGCTGAGAGGAAGCAACATGTTCCTGCACGGATTGGTCACGCTGGTCACGGTCTTCGTCATCGTGTGGACCCTGTTGCCGCTGCTGCGCAGCGACGCCTGGTGGGTGCGCGTGTTCGAATTTCCGCGCGTACAGATCACATTCATCAGCGCGACCGTGCTGGTGCTGCATGCCGCTGTTGTCGGCTGGCGCGATCCCGCGGACCGCGTGCTGCTCGGCGGGCTGGCGCTCTGTATCTGCTTCCAGCTCGTCCGCATCGTGCGCTACACACCCTTGCACCCACTGCAAATGCGCACTGCTGTGCAGCCGGCGGAACAGGATGTGCTGGGCCTGATGGTCGCCAACGTCCTCACGCCCAACCGCAATGCCGAGGCGCTGCTGCGACTGGTGCGTGAGCGGCGGCCCGATCTGCTGTTGACGGTGGAAACCGACCAGTGGTGGCAAGACCGGCTGGACACCCTGGAGGGCGACTATCCCTACACCGTCAAGCAGCCGCTGGACAATCTCTACGGCATGCATTTATATTCGCGCCTGCCTCTGGTCAACCCTGAACTCCACTACCTGGTCGAGGCCGGTGTGCCTTCTATCCACACTGGCGTGCGGCTGCGCTCAGGACGGCTGGTGCAGCTGCACTGCGTGCATCCTGCACCACCGAGTCCGAGCGAGAATGCGACCTCGGCGGAGCGCGACGCCGAGTTGCTGCTGGTGGCGACATCGCTCGACAAGCCGGCCAGAGCCGTGGTGGTCATGGGCGACCTGAACGATGTCGCCTGGTCGGCTACCACACGGATGTTCCAGCGGATCAGCGGATTGCTAGACCCGCGCGTCGGTCGCGGCACCTTCAACACCTTTCACGCACGCTTTCCCTTCCTGCGCTGGCCGCTGGACCATGTTTTCTGCTCGCCCGACTTCACGCTCGTATCACTGAAACGGCTGCCTGGCATCGGCTCCGACCACTTCCCCATCGAAGCCGTGCTCTGCCTTGCACCGGAGGCGGTGGTTGCGCACGAGAAATTGCAGGCCGACCAGCAGGCACGGCGGATCGCCGAACAAAAGATCGACAAAGTGGACGGCGACACGAACGCGTTGCGCTGACTTGTCTTTCCCGGACTACCCGGTACGGGCTGCCAATGGATCCAGTCGTGGAAGAACCGCGGACGCAAACAAAGTCTTGCCGGCGACGCATTGAAAAATAAAGAGACCAGG
>JBFIDI010000539.1:0-3777 GCA_041581405.1 Burkholderiaceae bacterium | reverse complement strand
TGATCGACGCGGAAATCGACCGCGTCGCCTTCGGCATGATCTGCGATCCGGTCACCTTGCAGGCCTGCATCGCGGCCGGCCCGGCGGCGACCCTGGCGGTGCGGCTCGGCGGGCATTCCGGCGGAGCCTTCCAGCGTCCGTTGGCACTGCAGGTCCAGGTGGTGTCGGTGCAACCGGGCCGGTTCACGTTCACCGGGCCGATGAGTCGCGGCATCACGCTGGACATCGGACCAACCGCCGTGGTGCGGGTCGGCGGCATCGACATCGTCCTGGCCGGCACCCACCACCAGGTGCTGGACCCGGGCTTCTTCACCCATGCCGGGCTCGACCCGGCGGCTTACGACCTGGTGGTCGTCAAGTCGTCGCAGCACTTCCGGGCCGCCTTCGGCCCCATGGCCCGACAGATCGTGGTCATCGACAGCGGCGACGGCCTGACCTCGTTCGACCTGGCTGCGTTCGGCCACACCCGGGTCCGCCGTCCGGTTTATCCGCTGGACCCACTGCCGGACTGAGCCGCCGCGTCGCCGGGCGGCGCCGTGCCCCCGTGGCCGGCGCTGCTACAGTTGTCGACGGCCGCGCCGAACCCGGGCGAGCACCGGCCGACCATCGAGGAGACCCATGCCGACCTTCACCACGCTGCGCATCGATGTCGACGACGCCAACCCGCGCGTCGCCCGCTTGCTGTTGAACCGCCCGGACAGGCTCAATGCCATCAACGAGGACACGCCGCGTGAGTTGCGCGCCGCTGTCGAATGGGCGAACGCCGAACCGTCCGTCCACGTCATCGTCGTCGAGGGCGCGGGCAAGGGGTTCTGCGGCGGCTACGACCTGTCGCTGTTCGGGGAAGGCCGCATCGACCATCCCTGCCAGCAGGAACAGTTTCCGTGGGACCCGATGGTCGACTACGCCTTCATGAAACGCAACACCGACGATTTCATGAGCCTGTGGCGCAGCGCCAAGCCGACGATTGCCAAGGTGCACGGGCACGCGGTGGCCGGCGGCAGCGACATCGCCTTGTGCTGCGACCTGCTGGTGATGGCCGAGGACGCCCGTATCGGCTACATGCCCACGCGCGTCTGGGGCTGCCCGACCACCGCGATGTGGACCTATCGGCTGGGGCCCACCCGTGCCAAGCAGCTGATGTTCACCGGCGACACCATCGATGGCCGCACCGCAATGGCCTGGGGCCTGGCCAACGACTGCGTGCCGTCCGAACGGCTCGACGCGGCGACGATGGCGCTGGCCACACGGATTGCCGGCGTGCCTGCATCGCACCTGGCCATGCACAAGATGGTCGTGAACCAGGTCATGCTGGCCATGGGGCTGGAGCAGAGCCAGCAGATGGCGACCGTGTTCGACGGCATCACGCGCCACAACCCCGAAGGCCTGTGGTTTCGCCGCCATGCGCAGCAGCACGGCTTCAAGTCCGCGGTGCAGTGGCGCGACAGCGGCAAGCCGATTCCCGAAGGCGACGAGGCACGCGCGCTGGTGCGCGTCATGGACCGGCAACGCGACGCCGGAGCCGCCTGATGCTCAACGGACTGCCGCCGCTGCTGGTGGGCGCCATCGCCAGCGTGCTGATGGTGCTCAACGCCTTGTTCTGGGTGCCCATCCTGCTGTTTTTTTCGATGGTCAAGCTGCTGCTGCCGTTCGCCGCGGCCCAGAGGGCGCTGGCGCCGGTACTGTTGTGGATTGCCGAGGCCTGGATCAGCTGCAACAGCGCGTGGATGGCCCTGACCCAGCACACGCAATGGGACGTGCAGGGTTTCGACGACCTGCAGCCGGACAGCTGGTACATGGTGAGCAGCAATCACCAGTCCTGGGTCGACATCCTGGTGCTGCAACACCTGCTCAACCGCAGGATCCCGCTGCTCAAGTTCTTCCTCAAGCAGCAGCTGATCTGGGTGCCGGTGATGGGCCTGGCCTGGTGGGCGCTGGATGTCCCGTTCATGCGCCGGCACAGCGAGGACTACCTGAAGAAACACCCGGAGATGCGCGGCAAGGACCAGGAGACGACACGCCGCGCCTGTGCCAAGTTCGCGCTGGTGCCCACCAGCGTGATGAATTTTCTCGAAGGCACCCGGTTCACGCCGGCCAAGCACGCGCGCCAGCAGTCCCCGTACAAATACCTGCTCAAGCCCAAGGCCGGTGGCATGGCGCTGGCACTCAATGCCATGGGCGAGAAATTCCGCGCCATCGTCGACATCACCATCGTCTATCCCGACGGCACTCCCACGTTCTGGCACTTCCTGCAGGGGCGCATGCGCCGCGTCGTCGTGCGCGCCCGCGTGTTGCCGATCCCGGCCCACCTGATCGGCGCCGACTACAGCGGTGACGCCGAGGTGCGGCTGCAATACCAGGCCTGGGTGCAGCAGCTGTGGCGCGACAAGGACGCGCTGATCGGCGACATCCTAGTGCGACACGCGGCCCGGTAGCGCCAGGTCGAACGGCTGCGACACGCGCACGCCGCTGTCGAGGTCGCGCAGGTCGAAACGCAGCTGCAGGCTCCAGCCGGCGGCATCGGCCCGGGCTTGCAGCCGGCATTGCAGCCAGCCCTCCCCGCTCCAGCTGCGCTGCAATGCGATCGACACATCGGCATGGCCGGGCACCGGCACACGCTCCTCGGCCAGCAGTTCATGCGGCTGCGTATTGGCGAACCGCATCGGCGCATGCAGCGGCGGGGCCACCACGGCCCAGGCGCTGAAGCCGGACGCACCGCCGGCCGTCAGCTGCGCCACCGCGCTGCAGTGGTAGTCGCTGGACAGGAACACCACGTTGCGGATCTGCCGCTCCATCAGGAATCGCAGCATCCGCACCCGTTCGTCATGGAACTGCTGCCAGCCGTCGACGCCGCCGGCGGGAAAACGGCCTTGCCCCGCATGCAGGCCGGGCGCGAACACCGAGCCAGAGACGATGAACTTCGGCCGGTCGCCGTGTTGCGCCTGCAACCGCTCCAGGCTGTCTTCCATCCACCGCCAGGTGTGCTGGCTGAGCACGGTGGGTTGCGGCCGGGTACGCCGGTCGAACCGGGTGTCGAGCACGACGAAGCCGGCTGCGGGCCGCTCGACCAGGTAACTGTGGGCCGACGCGCCCGACGAGGGGTCGTGGTCCGGGCCATGGGCCCGCTGGAAGCTGGCGAACAGGGTGCCGGCGTTTTCCCGCAGCAGCCGCGCGTCGCGGCCCGCCGCCAGGTGTTCGCCCGACCAGGCTTCTTCGATCTCGTGGTCGTCCGGCGCCATGAAAAGCGGCACGCGGGATGCGACGCGGCGGAAACCGGGTGAACCGAACGCCGTGCGGTAACGCGGCACCAGGCGCTCGATGACCGAGGCGGTGTCCATCAGGCCGGCCCGGGCATCGGCATAGATCTGGTCGCCGAGCATGAACATGCAGTTCGCGTCGGCGGCGTCCCCGGTGGCGATGTCGTTCAGGCTGCGGTCCGCGCGCTGCGCCTCGAAGCCGGTGATGCCGGGATGGCGGCAACCCGCGGCCAGGAAGGTGCATGCATGCCCGTGCGTGCGCAGTTGCGCCTCGCCCAGCCGCACCTCGCATTCGACCAGCGCGCGCGTGCTGCGCATCTGGCGCGACAAGGTGCCGGGATCGGCGCGCAGTGCGATCGCGCAGCGGTTCTGCAGCGATGCCTCGAGCGTGGCGAGCAAGCGGTCCGCCACCTCGGCCGACAGCGGAAACAGGCAGCGGACGGCCTCGCGATCGGCCGTGCCATCGTCGGCCGCATGTGCGTCGCCGGCGGCCGCGCCGGCCGGCTCCGGATCGGCATGC
>JBFIDI010000538.1:0-3793 GCA_041581405.1 Burkholderiaceae bacterium | reverse complement strand
GCCACCCTGGGCGACGAACCCAGCCTGCGCTGGTTCACCGAGCCCTGCGGGCTGGGCGAGGCCCGGACCTTGCGGGTCGAGAGTCCGTTCGACTACCAGCACCAGGCCGCGGTGTACGTGCCACGTCAGATGGTCAAGCCCGCGGATCCGGCGCACAGCGGCCAGGTCGCGGCCCTGGTGGCGCGCCTGGCCACGGTGCTGGGCGGCCGCACGCTGGTGCTGACCACCACCTTGCGGGCATTGCGAGCCATCAGCGAAGACCTGCAGCGCCGTTTTGGCGAGTCGAAGGACATCCAGGTGCTGGTGCAGGGGCAGGGGCCCAAGCGGGAATTGATGGATCGCCTGCGCAACGCGGTGGACGACGGCGGCCCCGGCTGCATCCTGGTGGCATCCGCCTCGTTCTGGGAGGGGATCGACGTGCCGGGTGACGCCTTGCAGATGGTCGTCATCGACAAGCTGCCGTTTCCGCCACCCAACGACCCGCTGGTCGAGGCACGGGCGGGCCGCCTGGAAGCAGCGGGCCGCAGCCCGTTCAAGGACTATTTCATTCCGGAGGCCGCGGTTGCGCTCAAGCAAGGTGCCGGCCGCCTGGTGCGTCGCGAGAGCGATCGCGGGGTGCTCGTGTTATGCGACACCCGGCTCACGGCCATGGGTTACGGGCGGCGCCTGATGGCGGCGTTGCCGCCGATGCGCGTATTGCGCGAGGAGTCGGAACTGATGGACCTGCTCGAAGGTCTCACCACAACTTCCACCACGGCTCGTCATCCCGCTGAAAGCCGCGGCTGAAGTAGCGGCTGTCCGGGTAGTTGGCCATCATCACGCGCTTGGAGTCCTCGTGCAGTTTTTCCATGCCGAGTTTCTCGTAGGACTTGACCATGATGTACAGGGCCTCCTCGAGCGCCGGCACGTCGCGGTAGTCGGCGATGGCTGACTGGGCACGGTTGACCGCTGCCAGGTAGGCGCCGCGCTGGTAGTAGTACCGTGCCACGTGCACCTCGTACTGGGCCAGCGAGTTCACGATGTAGGTCATGCGCAGTCGCGCATCGGGCGTGTACTTGGATTCGGGGTAACGGGTCGTCAGTTCCCTGAACGCCTCGAACGACTCCTTGGCCGCCTTCTGGTCGCGCTCGGAGAGGTCCTGGCGGGTCAGGAACGACAACATGCCCAGGTCGTCGTTGAAGTTCACGACGCCCTTGAGATACAAGGCGTAGTCGATCGCCGGACTGGCCGGATGCAGCTTCATGAAGCGCTCGATGGTCGACAGCGCCTGCGCCCGCTCGGCCGCGCGGTAGTGCGCATAGGCCTTGTCGAGTTGCGCCTGTTGCGCCAGCGGCGTCCCGGCGGCCCGGCCTTCGAGTTTCTCCAGCAGCAAGGTCGCCTTGTCGTAGGAGCCGGACTTCATCTCGTCCTTGGCTTCGGCATACAGGCGGTTCGGGCTCCAGTCGGCCGTCTTGTCTTCGACCGGTGTCGAGCAAGCCGCCAGCACGCCCAGCGCACCGGCCATCACCGCGATGCGCACCGTTGATAATTTGACTCGCAGCATGGGGACAACCTTGGTTACTAACAGCCGGCCGATTATATCGGCCATGTCATCGACAGCGGACCTGGACGATCCCGCCGACACGGCGGCGGAACACGAGGTCCGCCAGTGGCAGGTCGAGGCGTCGCATCACCGCGAGCGGCTCGACAAGGTGCTGTCGGCCACCATCTCCGGCTTCTCGCGCAGTTATCTGAGCCAGCTGGTCGAGCAGGGCGCGGTGCTGCGCAACGGCCAGGAGTTGCGCAAGCCATCGGCGCGGCTGCAGGCCGGCGACACGCTGGAGGTCACGTTGCGGCCCACGCCGCAAAGCCGGGCCTTCGTGCCCGAGGCGATGGCATTGACCGTGGTGTACGAGGATGCCGACCTGCTCGTCATCGACAAGCCGGCGGGCCTGGTCGTGCATCCGGCACCCGGCAACTGGAGCGGCACCCTGCTCAACGGCCTGCTGGCCCGGGATGCCCGGATGGCGGACCTGCCCCGCGCCGGCATCGTGCACCGGCTGGACAAGGACACCAGCGGCCTGATGCTGGTGGCCCGCAGCCGGCCCGCCATGGACGCATTGGTACGCATGATTGCGCAGCGCGACGTGCGTCGGCAGTACCTGGCGCTGGCCCATCGCCCCTGGACCGGCCCGGGCACACGCGATGTCGACGCCGCCATCGGCCGCGACCCGGCCAACCGCCTGCGCATGGCTGCGTTGTCGGCGGGCAGTACCGGCGCCAAGGAGGCGCGCACCACGATCGAGTTGCTGGACAACGCCGACACGGCCTGCCTGGTGCGATGCACCCTGCATACCGGACGCACCCACCAGATCCGCGTGCACATGGCCTCGATCGGACACCCGCTGCTGGGCGATACCGTCTACGGGGCTCCGGCCGACCCGCGCATGGCGCGCCAGGCCTTGCATGCGTATCGGCTCGCGCTGGCCCATCCGCTGAGCGGGCAGCCGCTGGCATTCGTGTCCGCGCTGCCGACCGACATGCAGGCCGCCTTGGCGCTGTGGGGGCCGCGCTACAATCCGCCCAGATAGCTGCCAACCAGGCCGGCCTGTGTTGCCCGCTGTCCCTCGCACCGCAGACGTTCGATCTGCCTGTTGCGTCCTCTTTTGACTGGCACCGATGCGCACCGTGAAGGTGCCACTTCCGGAACCCCTCGACCATGAATACCGCTCAGGCAAAGCGTGTACTGGAAACGGCCCTGATCTGTTCGCAACAACCGCTGCAGATCCGGGAGATGCGCGCCTTGTTCGACGAGGCGGTCGGTACCGAGACGCTCAAGCAGATGCTGGCCGACCTCAAGCTGGACTGGGCGCAACGGGGCGTGGAACTGGTGCAGGTGGCCTCGGGCTGGCGGTTCCAGAGCCGCCCCGAGATGCGCGAATTCCTGGACCGCCTGCACCCGGAGAAGCCGCCCCGTTATACCCGTGCCACGCTGGAGACCCTGGCCATCATCGCCTACCGGCAACCGGTCACCCGGGGCGACATGGAAGACATCCGCGGCGTGACGATCAGCTCGCAGATCATCAAGCAACTGGAAGACCGGGGCTGGATCGAGGTGATCGGCCACCGGGAAGCGCCGGGGCGACCCGCGCTGTTTGCAACGACGCGCCACTTCCTGGACGACCTGGGCCTGGCATCGCTGGACGAACTGCCCTTGCTGGACAAGGACGCCGCCGGCACCGACATGTTCGAGTCGCTGGCGCAGGGCGCGGGCGACCCGCTGCCCGAGCCGCCCCCGGCCGAGGGGGGGGCGCCGGCGCAGGAGGGTGAGGCATCCGGCACGACGCCGGCCGCGCCCGACGCCGAACCTGAGGTGGACGTCGAACCCGCGGCCGGCGCGCCGGAAGCACCGTCCGGCCACGCCGACGCCGACGACACGGCCGCGAACGACCCGACGCCTGCGCCGTCCGAAATGGACACGGACACGGACACGGACACGGATGCGGATACGGATGCGCACCCGGATGCGCAAATGGACGCCGACACGGAAGCCATGCCCGCGGAGCCGACGCCCCAAGAACCGAAAGCCGCGCAGCCCGGCAACGCCGCTGCCACAACCCGGGGCGGTGTATCGCCCCTGCCGGAAACCTCAATGGTGGAACCAGACAATGAATGATTCGGACCAGGACGATTTTCCCGTGACGCCGCCGCCCGACGAAGGTTCGCCGACCCCGGCCAAGCCGCGGCGCACACGACGACGGCCCGCAGCGCAGGCGGCTGATGCCGATTCCGCGCAGACGGAAGAACAAGGGTC
>JBFIDI010000537.1:0-3796 GCA_041581405.1 Burkholderiaceae bacterium | reverse complement strand
CTGCTGCCCGGCGCCTTCGACACCGACCGCCTGCGCGCCACCGCCAAGGGCCAGTCGGAAAAAACCGGCAAGCCGATCGAGGAACTGCTCGAGGCGCGCGCCAAGACCATCCCGGCCAAACGTTTCGGCACCTCGGCCGAGTTCGGCGCCATCTGCGCCTTCCTGTGCAGCCAGCACGCCGGCTACATCACCGGGCAGAACGTGCTGGCCGACGGCGGCATGTACCCGGGCACGATGTAGATCGCCCTCGTCAGGGCCCGCAGCCGCGGGCCACGCGCGCGGTCAGGCCGCTGCGGTTGCCTGCTTGACCGGTTCGCGCATCGTGACGAACTCCTCGGCCGCCGTCGGATGGATGCCGATGGTGCTGTCGAAGATCGCCTTGGTCGCGCCGGCCTTCATGGCCACGGCAAAACCCTGCACGATCTCGCCCGCGTCCGGGCCGACCATGTGCAGGCCGACGACGCGGTCGGTCGCGTCCTCGACCACCAGCTTCATCAGCGTGCGTTCGCCGCTGCCGCTGAGCGTGTGTTTGAGCGCGCGGAATTCGCTGCGGTAGACCGTCACCGCGCCGCAGTGCTTGGGCGCATCCTGCTCGGAATAACCCACGGTGCCGATGTTGGGATGCGTGAACACGGCCGTGGGGATGAACTCGTAACTCATGCTGCGCGCCGGCTTGCCCTTGGCCGGGCCGAACAGCTGGTCGACCACGACCATGGCCTCGGCCAGCGCCACCGGCGTGAGCTGGATGCGGTCGGTCACGTCGCCCACGGCGTAGATCGACGGCACCGAAGTGCGGTAGTTCTCGTCGACCTCGACCACCCCGTCCCAGCCGAGCTTGACGCCGGCCTCCTCCAGGCCCAGCCCCCGCACGTTGGGCACCCGGCCAGTCGCATACAGCACCGCGTCGGCCTGCAGGGTCGACGACGCGTCCGTGTTGTCCTTGATCGCGATGTCCAGGCCCTGCGACGTGCGCGTGATCGACACCACGTCGGCCCCCAGGCGCAGGTCGACACCGGCCTTGCGCATTTCCGCGGCCACGAAATGCCGTACGTCATCGTCGAAGCCGCGCAGGATCTGCTCGCCCCGGTACAGCTGCGTGACCTGCGCACCCAGGCCGTTGAAGATCGATGCGAACTCGCTGGCGATATACCCGCCGCCGACGATGACCAGGCGTTTCGGGAACGGGTCCAGGTCGAAGATCGCGTCCGACACCAGCACGTGTTCCTTGCCCGGGATGTCGGGCACGAACGGCGTACCGCCGGTGGCGACCAGGATATGCGCGGCCCGCACGGTGCGCCCGTCGACCTCGACCTGCTGCGGCCCCGTGACCTGTGCACGCGCGTTGACGACCTCGACGCCGGCACCGGTCAGCAGGTTGGAATAGATGCCGTTCAGGCGGCTGATCTCCTTGGCCCGGTTGGCCTTGAGCGTGCCCCAGTTGAAGGTCGGCGCCTGCCCTTCCCAGCCGAAGCCGTGCGACTCCTCGAACGCCTCGGCATAGTGGGCCGCGTAGCTGTACAACTTCTTCGGGATGCAGCCCACGTTGACGCAGGTACCGCCGAGCCCGGCCGTGCCGCCCTGCTCGGCCAGCATCACGCGGGCGCCCCGTTGCGCGGCCATGCGCGCGGCGCGCACGCCACCGCTGCCCCCACCAATCACGAACAGATCGACATCGACTTCCGACATGCGAAAAAACTCCTTCAGGGTTGTTCGACGACCACCTTGACCAGCTGTCCGGGTCGCGGTTCGCCGCCTCCATAAAAACCGTTGATCAGGCGCAGCTGCGCCTCGGCCGACTCCAGCGGCGATCGGCGCGCCAGTTCGGTGAATCCGCCACGCGGAAACGGCACGACCTGGATCACCCAGGGCCGGGCCTGGGCCCGATCGGCCGCGGTCATCGCGCGGAACGAGTCGCGCGCCTGCTGCAGGCCGGCCCGCGCGCGTTGCAGTGCCTGCGCGTCGCGCGCACTCCACAGCAGCAGGAAACGATGCTCGCCCGGCCCGGAGACGATGGTGAGCTCGACCGGCTCCGGCTGCCCCTGCGCGTTGTTGCGCACCCCGGTGAAATGCGTGGTCGGCAGGCCGTTGACGCGCAACGGCTCGGCACGGCCGCGCACCGGCTGGATCAGGTTGCGGATGATGTCGTCATGGTCGCGACCGGCCTGCGGCGGCGCCGTGCGCAGCACCAGCGCCGCATCACGCGCCGGATCGAGCAGCACCAGGCGATCGGGCAGGTTCTGGATCGTCCATGCGGGCGGCGCCGTGATCGCCAGCCCCAGGCCGGCATGGAAGAACTGGCGCCCACGGGTCAGGCCCTGGGCATCCGACTCGCCGAAACGCATGCCGGTTATGGCCTGCAGGAAGCGGCTGCGGCCATCGTCGGCATACGCGCCCTGGCCCCGCATCTGCGTGGCCAGCGCCGAGATCGCCTGCAGGCGCTGCTCGTTGCTGGGGTGCGAAGCCAGCCAGCCGCCACCCGACGGCGCCGACTGGCCCTGGGCGCGCGCCCGGTCGGCCGCGAACTGCTCCTGGCTCTTGAGCAACCGGATGACGTCGACCATGTTGGCCGGGTCGTAGCGGTTGCGCGCCAGGTATTCGGCACCCAGCTGGTCGGCCTGCAGTTCCTGGTCCCGGCCATACGACGCGATGTACCCGGCCGCCGCCACCTGCGATACCTCGCTAGCCACCCGGCCCGCGCCGCTGACGCCCTGGCTTTCGAGGACCGCGCCGAGCACGGTTGCCGCAAGCACGCCGATACCGGCCGTCTGTTGCCGGGTCGCGCGTTGCGCGCCGTGGCGGGCCGTCACGTGGCCGATCTCGTGGCCGACGACGCCGGCCAGGTCGGCCTCGCTTTCCATATAGGCCATGATGCCGCGGGTCACGTAGACGAAACCACCCGGCAACGCAAAGGCATTGATGTCCGGGCTGTCGAGCACGGTGAAGGTCCACTGCAGGTGGGCGCGGTGCGACTGGCGCGCCAGTTTCTGGCCCAGCGCATCGACATAGGCCTGCAGGCGCGCGTCCGGGTAGGCCGGCATTTCCTGCAGCACGGCCTGGTGCTCCTTGCGGCCGAGTGCGATCTCCTGCGCCTCGTCCATCACCGTGCGCTCCTGCGCGCCGGTGACCGGGTTCTGCACCGTCGCGCCGCACGCAGCCAGCAAGGCTGCGCACAGGGCCAGGGAGATCAGCTTGAAACGCATGGGTCTTATGAGGGAGGTCCGAACGGTATTCTCTACCCCGCCGGCAAGACCGTGCCGACGGCGGGACATGACGGCGCAGTCCCCGCAGGCGGGCCGCCGCCCCGGCCCCCACAAGCTCAGGCTGTGGCCGGCGCGCGCAGGTGATGCAACATGTCCTGCACCATCGCATCGAGGTCGAATTGCGCGCGCCACCCCCAGTCGCGCCGGGCCGCGCTGTCGTCGATCGAACGGGGCCAGGTCTCGGCAATGGCCTGGCGGAAGTCGGGCGCGCAGTCCAGCGTGAAGCCGGGCAGCCGCCGCGCGATCGCGCGGGCGATGTCGTCCGGCGTGAAGCTGATGCCGGCCAGGTTGTACGACTGGCGCTCGCGCACTGCCTCGGGCGGTGCCTCCATCAGCTCGAGCGTGGCGCGGATCGCATCGGGCATGTACATCATCGGCAAGGCCGTGTCGCGCGCCAGGAAGCTGGTGTAGCGACCGCTCTCGAGCGCGGCGTGGAAGATCTCGACCGCATAGTCGGTCGTGCCGCCACCGGGCGCGGTCTTCCAGCTGATCAGGCCCGGATAACGCAGGCTGCGCACGTCGACACCGTGCACCCG
>JBFIDI010000536.1:0-3798 GCA_041581405.1 Burkholderiaceae bacterium | reverse complement strand
GTGTCGGGATGGTCCCGATAGACCGCCCGGTTCAGGTCCTGCAGGAAGCGGATTGCGTCCAGGTTCTCGCGTCCGCCGTGGATATTGGGAATCCACTCGCCGTCCTTGCGCGCATAGTCGAGGTACAGCATCGAGGCCACGGCATCGACGCGCAGGCCGTCCAGGTGGTACTTGTCGAGCCAGAACAGGCCGGACGAGATCAGGAAGCTGCGCACCTCGTTGCGTCCGTAGTTGAAGATGCTCGAACTCCATTCCGGATGAAAACCCTGGCGCGGGTCCGCGTGTTCGAACAGGTGCGTGCCGTCGAAGAAGGCCAGTCCGTGTTCGTCGGTCGGGAAATGCGACGGCACCCAGTCGAGCAACACGCCGATGCCTTGCTGGTGCAGATGGTCGACCATGTACATGAAATCCTGCGGCGTCCCGTAACGCGCGGTGGGCGCGAAGTAGCCGGTGGTCTGGTAGCCCCAGGAGCCGTAGAACGGGTGTTCGGTCACCGGCATCAGCTCGACGTGGGTGAATCCCATCTGGCGCGCGTATGCGGCGAGCTGGTGGCCGAGTTCCCGGTAGCCCAGGAATTCGCCGTCCTTGCGCCGCCACGAGCCCAGATGCACCTCGTAGACCGACATCGGCGCATCGAGTGCGTTGTGCGCTGCGCGCTCGGCCATCCACTGGGCATCTCCCCATTGGTGTTCCAGGCTCCAGATGCGCGAAGCGGTGGCCGGCGGCGACTCGGCACAGATCGCGAACGGATCGGCCTTGTCGACCACGTAGCCGCGATGACGCGAGTGGATGCGGTACTTGTAGGTCTGGCCGCGTTGCGCCTGCTTCACGAAACCGCTCCAGATGCCGGTGCCGTCGTTGCGTACCGCCAGCGGATCCGCGTCCGCCGACCAGCCGTTCCAGTCGCCGATCACGCTCACCGATTCCGCATTCGGTGCCCAGACGGCGAAACGGGCGCCATCGTCGCTCAGGTGGCAACCCAGCCTGTCGTGCAGCCGGCTGTGGGTTCCTTCTCGGAACAGGTAGTTGTCGGTGTCGTTCTGCATGGATGCTCCCTGTCTGTGCCGGGGTGCCGCGCGATCGCGTCACCCCGTGTTCATGTTCATGTCCGTCCGGCCGCGCATGGAAAGCGCCAGCGGCCCGCTACATCTGGGCCAGCGGAATGCCGGCGCCCCGATCGTCTGCGCCGAGCCGGCCGATCAATAGCCCCAGGTCCTGCTCCAGCCGTGCCAGCGTGACCGCGTCCAGGCTGGCCAGCGCCTGCGGCAACACGCCGGCGAAGGGGCCCGGCGCGCGCCGCAGGATCTCCTGCCCGGGCGGCAGCAGGTGCAGCTGCACCGCGCGCCGGTCCGGGCCCTCCTTGCGTACCTGCAACAGCCCCTGGTCGGTCAGCGACTTGACCAGGTTGCTGGCCGTGGGCTGGCGTACATCCATGGCGCGTGCCAACCCGTGCACACCGATGCCGGGCTGCTGGCTCACGACATGCAAGGCCCATACCTGGGCGCCGCCGACCCCCACTTTTTTCTCCACCTGCTGGAAATGGGTCTTGACGACGTTGAACACCAGCCGGAACTGCCGCAACACCCGGGCGGCGGCATGCGCGTCCGAGGCATCGATGTCTGCCGGGTTGTCGTTGGGTGGAAGGTCGTCGTTCATGGCGTGGGCTCGTGTTCGTTCGGGTAGGTCGGGGACCGGTTGGCCGGTGCGGCCATGTGGCTCTTGCTGATGAAC
Source organism: Burkholderiaceae bacterium (assembly GCA_041581405.1). Taxonomy (GTDB): domain Bacteria; phylum Pseudomonadota; class Gammaproteobacteria; order Burkholderiales; family Burkholderiaceae_C; genus CAISIP01. The sequence goes on along the minus strand of JBFIDI010000536.1, from coordinate 2,067 downwards.
AGTTTACATTCGTACAAATTCAAATCCAACATGGTTTACCCGATGCCGCCGTGATCAGCCGTGTCGGGGTGGTATCGGGTGGTTGGTGCCGGGGCCGTGACGGGGCGTCAGGCCTGCGGTTCGTGCAATCGGTACTGCTGCACCAGTTTGGTGCGGAGGCGGGGATCGAGATGGAGTCGTGCGCAGTCGCGACCGACATGGTCCAGCAGCCGCCGGTCCATCACATGGCGCCACAGGGGCGGGCAATAGGCGAGCAGGAACATGCCGAAATATCCGCTGGGCAGGCGTGGCAGGCCGGGAAAGTGGCGCAGCGACTGGTAGCGCCGCAGTGGATGGGCATGGTGGTCGGAGTGCCGTTGCAGGTGGAACAAGGCCCAGTTCGAGAACACATGGTTGCTGTTCCACGAATGGTGCGGGCGGCAGGGCTCGAGTCGGCCGTCGGCATCGCGCTGGCGCAACAGGCCGTAGTGCTCGACATAGTTGGCCGAGGTCAGCTGGAAATTCGCCCAGAACGATGCCGCCAGCAGAAACGGCAGCAACTGCGGCCCGAGCCAGGCCAGCAGGACGGTCCACAAGCCCAGCGTGATGGCCGCCGGCTGCAGCACGGCGTTGTGCCATGACCCGGCGGGCCGACCCTCGCGCGCGAGCCGCTCCTTCTCGAGGGCCCAGGCACGGCGCAAGCCACCGGGCATCTCGCGCAACACGAAGCGGTAGATCGACTCACCCATCCGCGACGAGGCCGGGTCCTGCGGCGTGGCGACGTCGCGATGGTGCCCGCGGTTGTGTTCCACCGTGAAATGGCCGTAGCCGGTCGGGGCCAGGCTGATCCGTGCCAGCCAGGTCTCGAGACGCGTGTGCTTGTGGCCGAGTTCGTGCGCAACGTTGATGCCGAAGCCGCCGATCGAGCCGGTGATCAGCACCATGGCCAGCAGCCCGTGCCAGGGCAGGGGGTGGCGCGCGACGAACCAGGCGCTGAAGACGAACGATGCCCACAGGATGGGGACCAGCAGCCAGGTGATGCGGCGGTAGTAGGGGTCGGCGTCGAGCGCCGGCACCAGGGCCTCGGGCGGGTTGCTCAGGTCCTCGCCCAGCAGCAGGTCCAGCAGCGGCACGCCGACGTAGAACGCGGCCACCGGCAACCACAACATGCGCGCATCGTCCAGCCACAACACCAGCAAGGGGCCGGTGACGACCGAGGCCGGCACGGCCAGCGAGAACAACCAGGCCAGGCGCTTGCGGTCGCGATAGATGGCCGGGTGGGCTGCAGCAGCGTCTAGAGCCGGTGGTTGCATGGTCGGGGGCAGGCCTTGAATGGCCTGTTCCCGCCATTCTGGCTCAGGCGGCGCTGGTTTCCAACTGGCTCGACAGGTCGAGCCAGCGTTCTTCGAGTTCATGCAGTTCGTCGTTGACCGCCTTGAGCTGCCGGCCCAGGTCGGCAATCTCGTCCGGCGCCGCTGCTTGCGCCAGCCGGGCCTCCAGGGTGCTGCTCTCGCCGCCGAGTTGCTGCATGCGGGCGTCGAGCTTGTCGACCTCCATCTGCAGGCTGCTGCGGCTCGGCCCCGGGCGGGCCGGCTTGCGGTTGCCGGTGGCGGCATTCCTGCCGCCGGCCGCCGCCTTGGCAGCCGCGTTCGCCTCCTGTTTCGCCAGTTCGCGCTGGCGCTTGGCTTCGTCCAGCAGGTAGCGCTGGTAGTCGTCCAGGTCGCCGTCGAACGGCGCCACGCCGCCGCGCGAGACCATCCAGAACTCGTCGCAGACCGAACGCAGCAGGGCACGGTCGTGGCTGACCAGCATCACCGTGCCTTCGAACTCGTTGAGCGCCATGCCCAGTGCCTCGCGCGTGGCCAGGTCCAGGTGGTTGGTCGGCTCGTCGAGCAGCAGCAGGTTGGGACGTTGCCAGACGATCATGCACAACACCAGGCGGGCCTTCTCGCCGCCGCTCATGCTGCCCACGGCCTGCTTGACCATGTCGCCGCTGAAGTTGAAGTTGCCCAGGAAGCTGCGCAGGTCCTGCTCGCGCGTGGCCTGGCCGGCGATCTTGCCGGCCGCGGTGAGTTCGCGCACCAGCGC
>JBFIDI010000535.1:0-3799 GCA_041581405.1 Burkholderiaceae bacterium | reverse complement strand
TGCCACCAGCCGCTGTTCACCGCGCACTCGGCCGCGCTGGACGTGGACGCATTCGAGCGCCATGTCGGGCGCAACGACATCCCGGTGCTGGTCGACTTCTGGGCCCCGTGGTGCGGCCCCTGCCGCCAGATGGCGCCGGCGTTCGAACAGGCGGCGGCCCAGCTGGAACCCGCCGTGCGCCTGGCCAAGGTCAATACCGAAGAGGTCCAGGGGCTGGGCCAGCGGTTCAACATCCGCAGCATCCCGACGCTGGCGTTGTTCAGGAACGGCCGCGAAGTGGCTCGCCAGGCCGGCGCCATGGGCGCGGCCGACATCGTGCGCTGGACCCGTTCGCACCTGGGCTGACGCGGCGTCGCGCATCGGGGCCGCATGCCCCGATCGGCGCGCAGGTTGCTACCATTCGGCATCCACCGTCCGACCGATGACCGCGACCACGACCGCCCCTGCGCCCGCCGGCCCGAGCCGCACCGAACGCGCCTGGGGCCGGTTCGAGACCGTGTACGAGCGGCCGGTCGGCCGCCTTGTCGACATCGCGGTCGGTGCGTTACACCGGCCGGCGAACCGGGCCGCGCAGGACATGGAAATCGTCGAGCTGCCATTCGGAGAGCGGCTGGACGCGGGCGACGTCGAGCGGCTGCGCGACGAGTTCGGTCGGGTCTGAACCGGCCGCCAACGAGAGGACAGCGATGCACACAGGCACTGCCGGAGCGGCCCGGACCCGCCAGCTGGTATTCATCACCCATCCCAATGTCGTGATCAGCGCCGACGTTCCGGTGCCGCGCTGGCCCTTGTCCGAACGGGGCCGGGAGCGGATGCGGCTGGGTTTGCGCCAGCCCTGGATTGCCGACGTGGCTGCGATCTATTGCAGCGATGAACAAAAGGCGATCGATACCGCCGCCATCGTGGCGCAACATCGCGGCTTGCCGGTGCACGAGCGGGCGGCGCTGGGCGAGAACGACCGCTCGGCCACCGGCTTCCTGCCGCCGCCGGAGTTCGAACGCATGGCCGACGCGTTTTTTGCCCGGCCCGAAGCGTCGGTGCGGGGCTGGGAGCGTGCGATCGATGCCCAGCGGCGCATCGTGGCGGCGGTGGAGGCGATAGTGGATGCGGACACCAGCGACGGCCTGATCGCCATCGTCTCGCACGGCGCCGTCGGCACCTTGCTGTATTGCCACCTGGCGGGCGAGCCGATCGATCGCCGGTGGGACCAGCCAGCCAACGGTGGTGGCAACTTCTACCGGTTCTCGATGACGCCGCCGAGCGTCCAGGGCTGGTGGCAGGCGGTCGACGCCGTGCCCGCCTCGGCGATGGCCGAGACCGGCGCGCCGGCTGCCAAGACCCCACATCCGACCACGCAGTGAGCCCGGCCATGGCATCCGATCCGCCAACCCGCCCCTTGTCGGTCTTCGATGGCATGGCGATGGTGCGGGCCTGCGTCGACGTGGGCGGGACCAAGGTGGCGGTCAGCGTGGCCGACGCCCGGGGCCTGCGCGGCCGGGTGGTCGAACCCACGGCCAAGACGGGTGGCAACGATGCACTGGGCCTGCAGGTGCTGCGCATGATCGACGCCAGTTGTGCCGCTGCCGGCGTGTCGCCGGCGGACATCACCGCCGTCGGGGTTTCCGCCTGCGGCCCGTTCCTGATCCGCGACCGCTGTGTCGAACTGGCGGCCCCGAACATCTGCGGCGGCCTGGCCGGCGCGGGGCGCGGCCTGCCCAACGACTGGACCAGCGCGGTGCTCGAGGCGCCGCTGCGGGCGGCGTTTCCCGGAGTTCACGTGACCAACGATGCGATCGCCGCACTGGTGGTCGAGCGCCGCTGGGGCGCGCTGCAAGGTCAGGACCACTGCGCCTACGTGACCTGGAGTACGGGCATCGGCGTGGGCCTGTGTGTCGACGGCCATGTGCTGCGCGGCAAGAACGGCAACGCCGGCCACGCCGGCCACATGTTCGTCGACGACAACGACGATGCCCTGTGTGGTTGCGGCAACATCGGCGACGTCGAAGGCCAGGTGGCCGGCAATGCGCTGGCGCGTCGTTTCGCGTCGGTCGGTTACGCCGACGCCGCGGCCTTGCTGGTCGCGGCGCAGGACGGCGACCCGCGGGCCGAGGCCATCGTCGACGCCGTGTGCCGGGTCATGGGCCGCGCCTTGTACAACCTCGTGGCCACGCTGGACCTGCAACGGATCAGCCTGGGCGGCAGCGTGTTCTGGCACCACCGCGATTTTCTGCTGCCCCGGCTGCAGTCGCATGTCACCGGCAAGTTGCCGGCGCTGACCGCCGGCGTGGAACTGGTCGAGGCGGGGCTGGGTGATTCGCTGGGCGACTACGCGGCGCTGGCCCTGGTGGCCTGATCCGGCGCGCCCGAATGCACGGATCGCGCAGACCGGCGTGCCGGGCGCGGCCGATAACGTGCGCCGGACGTGGTCGCAACTAGGCTGCGGCGCGGCGGCGCCGGGCGATGCCGCCGATCGTCAACAAGCCGGCCAGCATCAATGCCCAGGATTCGGGTTCGGGCACGGCCGCGGCGATGATGGTGCCGCCACTGGTCGCGTCGAAGCTGAAACTGGTGATCTGGTAGCTGTCGGCCTGCGCGCTGAACACCGCGTTATCGAAAACGGCTGGCGCCACCGCGGCCAGGCTGTTGTCGGCCTGGCGCTCCTGGAAGAAGGTGTCCAGCTTGAACAGGCCACTGCCGCCGAAGGCATTCGGATCGGTGTTGCCCAGGAAGCGGAACTCGGCGTTCAGGTTGGCCAGGTCGAGTGGCTGGCCACCCTTGAAGATCACCAGGTCGGTCAGGAAGCCGCCGGCGCCGTCGCTTTCGACCTCCAGGATCATCTTGCTGCCGGCCAGCGCGGTGAACGATCCGTCGATTTCCAGCGTGCCGGGGGAGTTGCCAGGGGCGAAGATGCCGTGGTTGATGACGTTGCCGTTGATCGTGCCGCTGCCGCCGAGAAAGCCGTTCGTGCCCACCACGATGGTCGGGGCCGTCAAGCTGCTGTTGATCAGCACCACCGTGCCGGTGCCGCCGTCGACGTCGCCGGTGTCGGTCTTGTTGCGTCCGATGCCGACCCATCCGGCGGTGATGGTGGAGTTTTCACTGACCAGCAGCGTGCCGTCCCCACCCTTGTGGCTGGCCACGAGCAGGTTGCCATCGCCGACGTTGACGCTGCTGCCGCCACGCACCCGCATCAAGCCGCTTCCGTCACGCCCGATCCGTACCACGCCCAGGCCGGGTTCGGCCTGGACGTTGATCTGCGAGCCACCGCTCAAGGTGAGGCTGCCATCGCCCATGGGGCGCGTGCCGGTGCCGCCCAGGTAGACGCCGGCACCGCTCGATCCGTTGTTGACCAGGTTGACGACGCCACCATTGCTCACGGTGGCGACACCGATGCCGCTGCCGTCTCCGACGACGAGGTAGGCGCCCGACCGGTTGCCTCCGGTCTGCTGCCCCTGGAACTGCAGTGTGGCGTTGTCCACCTTGAGAACGCCGGTGCCGCCGCTGCTGCCCACCTGGGCCCCGATGGCGCTGACCTTGCCCTGATCGGTCACGTTGAGCTGCCCGAAGCTCTGCGGACCCCAGCCGATGCTCAGGCCGGTGTCGTAACCTGTCATGCGGATTTCCGAGCCCAATCCTGTGACCGTCGCAAGACCCTTGCCACCAGGTACGGTGGCGCTGGTGCCACCGATGTACAGACTGGTGTAGCGCGGGTCGGCCAACGTGGCTACAGCCTTACCATCGATCAACAATTTGCCGCCCTGGCTGATCGCCAGTTCGCCACTGCCATCGCGCCCGACGC
>JBFIDI010000534.1:0-3804 GCA_041581405.1 Burkholderiaceae bacterium | reverse complement strand
CCGCGCGATGCGTCGCTGCGCCTCGGCCATGTTTGCTTGCCGCAGATCAATTGCGCGGCACTGTCTGCAACAACCGCCCCGCGCTGTCAAGCCTGCGGGCGTTTCGTCGCCATATCGGTACTTTCCCGCGTTGGCTTGCCCGTGCCATATGAATGTGCTTAAATAATTTTGGACCCGATAACCATGGCTGCAGCGCCGGCACCGACCGGTCGACCCGACAGCCGATCAACAGGAGATGCTTCGATGACCCATTCACGGCGTACTGTTTTGAGTGCTGGTGTGGCCGCGGCGGCGGTGGCCGGTGTCGGCGCCCCGCTGCTGGTGCGGGCGCAGGCCAGGCCGCCGAGGCAGGCGCGTTTCGTGCCGCACGGCGACCTCAACGTGCTCGACCCGATCTGGACCACGCAGAACATGGCGGCCTACCACGGCGCCATGATGTACGACACCTTGTTCGGCATCGACGCCAACTTCAACCCGCAGCCGCAAATGGTCGGCAAATTCGACATCTCCGCCGACAAGAAGACCTATACCTTCGAGCTGCGTCCCGGCCTCAAGTGGCATGACGGCACGCCGGTCACGTCCCGGGACTGCGTCGCATCGCTGCGCCGCTGGCAGGTCAAGGATGGCGCCGGAACCCACCTGTGGGCCCGTGTTGCCGACACGCCGGTCGTCGACGACAAGACCTTCCGCATCGTGCTCAAGGAACCGTACGGCCTGCTGCTCGACGCACTGGCCAAGACCAGCACGCCGGTGTGTTTCATGATGAAGGCCGAGATTGCCGCGACCGATCCGAACACGCAGATCACCAAGCACATCGGCTCGGGGCCGTTCCGGTTCGTGGAGGCCGAATACCGGCCCGGCAGCCGTGTCGTCTACGAGCGCAACGCCGACTACGTGCCGCGCAGCGAGCCGGCATCGGGCATCGCCGGCGGCAAGGTCGTCAAGCTCGACCGCGTGATCTGGGACATCATGCCCGACGCGCAGACCGCGGCATCGGCGCTGATGACCGGCGAGGTCGACTTCTACGAGGTGCCGCCGATCGACATCCTGCCGACGCTCGAGGGTGCGCAAGGTGTCAAGGTCGAGATCTTCAACAAGTTCGGCAACGTCGGCCTGTGCCGCCTGAACCACCTGCATCCGCCGTTCAACAATGTGCTGGCGCGTCGCGCCGCGCAACTGGCGATCAACCAGGAGGACATCCAGCGCGCAGCGGTCGGCAATCCCAAGTACTACCGCACCTGCGGGTCGAACTTCACCTGCGACTCGCCGATGGGCGTCGACGACGGTTCCGAGGCGCTGATGCTCAAGGCGCCGATGGCGGAGCGCCAGGCCAAGGCACGCGCGCTGCTCAAGCAGGCCGGCTATAACGGCGAACCGATCACCTGCCTGCACGCGACCAACATCCCGGTCATGGACCAGACGATGCTCGTCATTGCGCAGAACCTGCGCCAGGTCGGCTTCAACGTGCAACTGGCGTCGACCGACTGGGGTGCGGTCGTCACCCGGCGCTCGAACCAGAAACCGGTCGCCGAAGGTGGCTGGAACGTGTTCTTCACCTGGGCCGGCGGCAACGCGACGTCGAACCCGATCGCCTTGTCGGCGCATGCCGCCACCGGTACCAAGGGCTGGTTCGGCTGGCCGGAGAATGCGCTGACCGAGACCCTGCGCACCGACTGGGCATCCGCGCCGACGCTCGAAGCACGGCGCGAGGTCGCGCGCAAGCTCAACCGCAACATGTTCGACTACGTGCACGACATCAAGACCGGCCAATGGGTCGGACCGGTGGCCTATCGGGCGGACCGGCTGCGCGGCATCCTGCCGGTGCCCGAGGTCATCCCATGGTGGAACGTGGAGCGGTACGCCTGAGTCGATGTGATTGCCCAGGTTGCGGCCATTGACTGCTGCCACTGGTCCGGCACACATCCCGGTGGCAGCATGCCGGCGCCGGGCTGAGTCCGGCGCGATGATTTCGCGTCCGTCACATCCACTCCCGACTACCTGATGCTTTCCTACATCATTCGCCGGCTGTTCGGCGTCATCCCCGTCATGCTGGTGGTGGGGATATTCGTCTTCTCCCTGCTGCACCTCGCACCCGGCGACCCGGCAGCCATCATCGCCGGCGACAACGCGACGGCTGAAAACATCGCCAAGATCCGCGCCAACCTCGGCCTGGACCGGCCCTTGCTCGAACAGTTCACCACCTGGGGCTGGGCCACGCTCAAGGGCGATCTCGGCGTGTCGATGTTCTCCGGCATCCCGGTGACCACGCTGATCGAGCAACGCATGGGCCCGACGGTCTCGCTGGCGATCACGACACTGATCGTGGCCGTCACCATCGCGGTGACGCTCGGCGTGCTGGCCGCCTGGAAGGCCGGCTCCCTGCTCGACCGGGCGGTGATGGGCCTGGCGGTCACCGGGTTTTCGGTGCCGGTGTTCGTCGTCGGCTACATCATGGTCTATTACGTGTCGCTGCAATGGCGCTTGTTGCCGGTGCAAGGCTACAAGCCGCTGGCCGAGGGTTTCGGCGTCTGGCTCAGCCATCTGGTGCTGCCGTCGTTCGCGCTCGGGCTGGCCTATGTCGCGCTGATCGCGCGCATCACCCGCGCCAGCATGCTCGAGGTGCTGGCCGAGGACTACATCCGCACCGCCAGCGCCAAGGGCGTGTCGACGGTGCCGATGTTGCTGCGCCACGCGCTCAAGAACGCCGCGGTGCCGATCATCACCGTCATCGGCATCGGCATCGCGTTGCTGATCTCCGGCGTCGTCATCACCGAAAGCGTGTTCAACATCCCGGGCATCGGGCGCCTCGTCGTCGACGCGATCGCGCGCCGCGACTACCCGATCATCCAGGGCTCGATGATCATCTTCGCCGGCGTCTACGTGCTGATCAACCTGGCGATCGACATCTCCTACTGCTTCTTCGATCCACGGATCCGGTACAGCTGATGGACGCCACGATCGTCGCCCCCCCGCGCTCCGACACCGCCGACTTCATCCGGCGCCACCCCACCATCATCGTCGGTGGCTTGCTGCTGATCCTCATCACGCTGGCCGCGCTGCTGGCGCCGTGGATCGCACGCGACCCGATTGCGTTGTCGCCGATCGATCGGCTCAAGCCGCCGTCGGCGCAGTTCTGGCTCGGCACCGACAGCCTGGGGCGCGACATCTTCGCGCGCATGGTCTATGGTGCGCGCATCTCGCTGATCGTCGGGCTGACGGTGGCGGTCATCGCCGTCTTCGCCGGGTCGGTCATCGGCCTGCTGGCCGGTTATTTCCGCGCCATCGACGCGGTCGTCATGCGCATCATGGACGGCATCATGGCGATTCCCTCGATCCTGCTCGCGATCGCCCTCGTCGCCTTGCTCGGTTCGAGCGTGACGGTGGTGATCATCGCGATCGCGATTCCCGAGATCCCGCGTGTCACGCGGCTGGTGCGCTCGGTCGTGCTGGCGGTGCGCGACCTGCCCTACGTCGAGGCCGCGCGCTCGAACGGGACGCGACTGGCCAAGCTGCTGCGCCGCCACATCCTGCCGAGCACCGTCGCGCCGCTGATCGTGCAGTCGACCTACATCTGCGCCTCGGCCATCCTGACCGAGGCCGGCCTGAGTTTCCTGGGCGCCGGCACGCCGCCCGAGATCCCGACCTGGGGCAACATGATCGCCGGCAACCGGCTGTACCTGCAGATCGCGCCGTGGACGATCTTCGCGCCCGGCATCTGTCTGGCGCTGGTGGTACTGGCGGTCAACCTGCTCGGCGACGGTTTGCGCGACCGCCTCGATCCACGTATCTCGCGGGGCATCTGAT
>JBFIDI010000533.1:0-3835 GCA_041581405.1 Burkholderiaceae bacterium | reverse complement strand
GCGAGCATGTCGAAATCCGGGCGGCCGGCGAACAGCTGGCCTTCGAATCCGACCGTGCCGGCCTCCAGCGCGACCCGCTCGGTGTCGCCCATCGGCGGCAAGGCCTTGCCAAAGGGTTTCATCGCGAGGCGACCGATCCAGTTCGACAACGGCATGGGGGGGCTCCTTGCATCAGACCGGCGTGGCGTGCGGCATGCCGCCACCGGCCTTTGAACCTTAACACCGGGCCGGCAAAAAAACCTGTGCGCGATCAAGCCGTCGCCGTGTCGGCGCAGACGCCGTCGATGCGGGCGCGGGCACCACCGGCACCGGTGCCACGCACGGCGCCGGCCCGGCTTCAGTCCGCGTCGCGCGGCGGCGCGCGGCGCAATTCCAGCACGCCGCTCTTGAGATGCAGGTCACGCTGCGGGAACGGGAATTCGATGCCTTCGCGCATGAAACGGTCGTAGATCGCGAAATTGAGCTTGCTGATCAGCCGCCCCTTGCGATCGACCAGGCTGGCCGACCAGGCGCGCAGCTCGAACAGCAGGCCGTCGTCGCCGAAAGCCATGAAACGCACGGCCGGCGGCGGGTCCTCGAGCACGTCGGGATCGGCCGCCGCCAGTTCCAGCAGCAGCCGCTCGACCTGGCGCGCATCGCTGCCGTACGCGACGCTGACCGGAATGCGGAAACGCACCTTGTCGTCGTTGTATTTCCAGTTGATCACGTTCTCGGTGATGAACTTGGAGTTCGGCACGATGACCGCGATGTTGTCGTTGCCCAGCACCGTGGTGCCGCGTGCACCGATCTCGACCACGTTGCCTTCGACATCGTCGACGACGATGCGGTCGCCGATCTTGATCGGGCGCTCGAACATGATGATGACGCCGGCGATGAAGTTGCTCACCACGTTCTGCAGGCCGAAGCCGACACCGATGCCGACGGCGCCGGCGATCACGTTGAAGGTCGTCAGGTCGATGCCTGCGGTCTGCACGATGGCCAGCAGGCCGATCAGCAACACCACGTACCGTGCCAGCGTGCCCGCCGCCTGGCGCGCACCGACGTCGAACCGCGCCTGCAGCATGGGACCGTTGGCCAGCCAGAGCTGGACGCGGCGCGCCAGCCAGAACAGCAGCACGAACAGCACCAGCAGGTAGACCAGCGACCAGATCGTCACCTGGGTCTCGGCCGTCTTGATGATCGGCCATTGCAGCGCGTGGTACACGCGCTGCAGGAATTCGATGATCTGCTCCATCGCGGTCTCCAGCTTGCCAGCGCCGCGACGAGGCGGCGCGTTACAACAACAACACCGTGGCCAGGCCCAGGAAGGCGAAGAACCCGATGACGTCGGTCACCGTCGTCAGGATCACGCTGCCCGCCAATGCCGGATCGATGCCCAGCCGGTCCAGTATCAACGGGATTGCCAGTCCCGCCAATGCGGCGCACAGCAGATTGATCAGGATGGCGGCCCCGAGCACGGCGCCGATGCCCCAGTCGCCGAACCAGCCCACGGCCAGCAAGGCGATCACGACGGCCCACAGGATGCCGTTGAGGATGGACACGCCGACCTCGCGGTTGAGCAGGATGCGGATGTTGCCCTTCTGCACCTGGCCCAGCGCCAGGCCGCGGATCACCAGCGTCAGTGTCTGGCTGCCGGCAATGCCGCCCATGCTCGCGACGATGGGCATCAACACGGCCAGCGCGACCAGCTGCGACAACGTGGCCTGGAAACGCCCGATCACCCAGGCGGCCAGGAAGGCGGTGACCAGGTTGATGCCCAGCCAGACCGCGCGCCGGCGCGAGCTCACCAGCACCGGCGCGAACATGTCGGCCTCGTCGTCCAGGCCGGCCATCTGCATCATCGTGCGGTCGGAGTTCTCGCGGATCAGGTCGACGACGTCGTCGACGGTGATGCGCCCGATCAGACGGTTGTTCGCATCCACGACCGGCGCCGACAGCAGGTCCAGGTCCTGGAACATGCGCGCCACGTCGGCGCTGTCGGTGTCCACCGGAATGCCGGCGATGTCGGTCTGCATCAGCTCGGACACCCGGCGCGTGGGAACCGCGACGATCAGCGCGCCCAGGCGCAGCGCGCCGCGGTAGTGGCCCTGGCGATCGACCACCATCAGCATGTCGGTCTGCGGCGGCAGGGACTCGAGCAGGCGCAGGTACCGCAACACAGTGCCGACCTTGACGTCGGCGCGCACCTCGATCGCATCGGCATTCATCAGGCCGCCGGCCGAGTCCTCCGGGTAGGACAACATCGACTCGAGCTGTTCGCGCCGGCTGCCGGTGGCGGACTGCATCAGGCGGCTGCCCAGCTCGGACGGCAGGCCCTGGATCAGGTCGACCAGGTCGTCGAGCTCCAGGTGCTGGGCCGAGGCCACCAGGTCGTCCAGGTCGAGTTCGCCGGCCAGCGCATCGCGGATCTCGTCGTGCAGGTAGGTCAGCACCTTGCCCGTGCGATCGGTGTCGACCATGCTCCAGACCGCGCTGCGCTCCTCCGGCGGCATGGCCTCCAGCAAGCCGGCGACCTTGGCCGGGTGCATGCGCCGCAAAGTCTTGGCCACACGCTTGAGCCGGCCGGCACCGAGCGCCTTGCGCACCGCGTCGAGGTGGTTCACGCCGCCCTGGCCCTGGCCTTGGCGCTGCTCGGCCTGTTCCGCCTGTTCGGCCTGTTCGGCCGCTGAATCCTCGCTCGATTCGCCGGCCAGCTGGCCGCTGAGCACCAGGTTCAGGTGCGGCTGGATCCGCGCCTCCAGGCCCGGCTCCACCTGCTGCCACAAGGCGGTGCGCTGGTCGCGGTCCAGCATCTCGAGCAGCGCCGCGGTCTTGGCCGGATGCATGCGTGCGAGGAACTTGCGCACCCGCTTGTTGCGGCCCTCCGACAAGGCCTGGATGATCTGCTCGATGTCGGTCGGCGCACGTTGCGCCTCGGGACGGTCGCGGTCGGGTTCTTCCATCACAGCGGCCAGATCAGCAACAGCATCGGAATGCTCACGGCCGCCACCAGCGCCTCCAGCGGCAGGCCCAGGCGCCAGTAGTCGCCGAAGCGGAAACCGCCGGGGCCCAGGATCAGCGTATTGTTCTGGTGCCCGATCGGCGTCAGGAAGGCGCAGGACGCACCGATGGCCACCGCCATCAGGAAGGCATCGGGGCTGGCGCCCAGCGCGGCGGCCGTGCCCAGCGCAATCGGGCACATGACGGCCGCGGTGGCGGCGTTGTTCATCAGGTCGGACAGGAACATCGTGACCACCAGTATCAGCGACAGCCCGACCACCGCATTGCCCTGCGCGACGTTGTCCAGGAAAAAACGCGCAATCAGGTCGGCCGCGCCGGTCGTCTCCATGGCGCCGGCCACCGGGATCAGCGCGGCCAGCAGCACGATGACCGGCCAGTCGATGGCCTCGTAGACGGCACGCAGCGGCACGGTGCGCAGTGCCATCGAGGCCAGCACCCCGAGTGCGAACGCGACGGCCGCCGGCAACAGGCCAAGCGCCGCGGCCGCCACCGCGCACACCATGATGGCGCCCGCCGTCCAGGCCTTGCGCGGGTTGGGGATGCGCAAGGCGCGTGCGGCCAGCGGCACGCAGCCGTGTTCCGCGGCGAACTCGGCGATCACCTCGGGCGCGCCCTGCATCAGCAGCAGGTCGCCGGGCCGGATGGCCATCGCACGCAGCCGCCGCATCGAACGTTGGCCCTGGCGCGAAAGCGCCAGCAGGTTCAGCCCGTAGATCGCGCGCAACTGGATGTCGCTGGCCGAGCGGCCATCGAGCAACGAGCCGGGCAACACCGCCAGTTCCATCAGCACGACTTCGGCCGACGCGCCGGGTTTATCCGTCGGCTTGTCCGCCGG
>JBFIDI010000532.1:0-3842 GCA_041581405.1 Burkholderiaceae bacterium | reverse complement strand
TTTGGGCGAACAGTGGATGTGAGGCGGAGTTACATGTGCATTTCATCGGATTGGAATCGACGCGGAACCGGATAATGTGCATCGAGGCCCGATGAAGGGCAAAGGAGAGAACCATGGCAACCATTTCTTCACCCGGAATCGGCAGCGGCCTGGACGTGGCGTCCATCGTCTCGCAGTTGGTGGCCATCGAAAAGCAGCCCCTGACCCAGTTGCAGGTGCAGGCCGCGACGGTGCAGACCCGGATCTCCGTGTTCGGTCAGATCAAGTCCCTGGTTTCCACCCTGTCCGATGCGGCCAGCAAGTTGGGCAGCCTGACGACCTTCAATGCCGTCACGACGGCATCGTCCAATACCGACACGGTGTCGGCCACGGCGGTTGGCGGCACGGCGGTCAACAGCTTTTCGGTCAAGGTCGAGAACCTCGCCAAGGCCCAGGCCACCGCGTCCGCCGCATTGTTGCCGGTGGGTGGGGCCTTGGGAGCCGGCACCTTGCGCCTGCAACTGGGCGAGTGGACCATCGTGCCCAGTTCGTTCACGCCGCAGTCCGGTGGCGGGCAGGTCGATATCGAGGTCAGCGCCACCGACACGGTCAGCGACGTGGCCAGCAAGATCAATGGCGCGGGCGCCGGCGTGACCGCGACCGTGCTCAATGACGCGTCCGGCGAGCGCCTGTTGCTGCGCTCGAACAGTACCGGTGTTGCCGCGGGGTTCGAGCTCAGCATCGTCAGCGACGCTGACGGCGACCCGGCCGACGCCGCGGGCTTGTCGCGCCTGGTCAATGGCTCCTCGATCCAGTATGCGGAGGATGCCCGTATGCTGATCAACACGATTCCGGTCACCTCGTCGACCAACAAGTTCGAGAACGTGGTGTCCGGCGTCACGCTGACGGCCAAGGCGGTCAGCGCGGACCCGTCCGAGGTGACGGTGACCAAGGACCAGTCGGTGTTGACCCAGGCCATCGACAACTTCGTGGCCGCGTACAACGCCGTCAACCAGGCGATCAACGAGCAGACCAAATACGATCCCTCGTCCAAGGAGGCGGGCCTGCTGCAGGGTGACGCGACCGCGATCGGCCTGCAGAATGCCCTGCGCGGCATCCTGCAGTCGGCCACCAGCGGTTCGGCCTACCAGCGGCTGGCCGATGTCGGCATCACCCAGCAACTCGGCGGCGACCTGGCCGTGGACAGCGCCAAGCTCGACGCGGCCATCAACAACGGCGACGAACTCAAGAACCTGCTGCGCATCGACAACGGCAACGCGTTGACCAATGGCGTGGCATCCAAGTTCTCGGCGTTCGCCCAGGGCTTGCTGGCCACCGACGGCCTGTTCAGCAGCAAGGATGCATCGCTCAAGCGTTCGCTCGAGCTCAATGCCGATGACCAGGAGCGGCTCAACGAGAAGGTGGCCCGCGTGGAGGCGGCGCTCAATCGCCGCTACAGTGCGCTGGACGTGCAGCTCAGCAGCCTCAACGCGCTCAACGCCTACGTGACGCAGCAGGTGACGCTGTGGAACCAGTCCACGTCGAGCTGAGTGCATGGCGGTTGAACTGGAGGGCAATGACACTGCTTTTCTTCACAGGTCGGACTTGATTTGGCTCCTGCCGTGCCGATAAAGAGAACATAACTTCAAAGGAAGGTACACATGTTTTCCCAGATGGGTCCACGGTCAGCCAATGCCTACAAGAAAATTGGCGTGGAAACCAGCGTCAGTCACGCAAGTGCGCACGACCTGGTGGACATGTTGTTCGACGGCCTGCTGGTGGCCGTGCGCTCGGCCAGGGCGGCGCTCGATGGCGGCGACGTCAAAAACAAGTGCGCCAATATCGTCACCGCCGTGCGTATCCTGGAAGAAGGGCTCAAGGGGGCGCTGAACATGGAGCAAGGCGGGGCCCTGGCGAGCAATCTGCTGGAGTTGTACGATTACTGCGTGTTGCGCCTGACCCAGGCCAATGCGCGCAACGACCTGGCCGCGTTGGACGAGGTGCTGCGCTTGATGGAGCCGGTTGCCAGCGGCTGGAAGCAAATGGGTCAAGCCACCGAGGCGCAGCCCGCGCCTCGCCTGCGTGCTGCCTGAGCCAAGGCCGGAGCCATGATGCACACCACCTTGATCGACTACTACCGGGCCCTGGAAGCCGCCAGCATCAGCATGCTGGAGGCGGCGAAGAACGACGACTGGGACGGCGTCGTCCGGCTCGAGGGCACCTGCGCGGTGCTGATCGAGCAGCTGCGGTTCGCCTCCACGACGCAGGAACTGCCGCGCGAACAGCGGGCCGAGAAATCCGGCATCATGCGGCGCATCCTGGCCAACGATGCCCAGATCCGTTACCTTGCCGAGCCCTGGATGGTGCACTTCGAGAAGAAGCTCGAAGGCCTGCAGCACATGCTGCACTGAGTGTATGGACCGGTCGTCGTCCGCCTGTCGCCGTCGCTCGCGTCCGGGGGGCCGGTCAGACCTGCATGTTCATGATGTCGGTGTAGGCCTGCACCATGCGGTTGCGCACGTGCAGCGTGGCCTGGAAGCCGATCTGGGCCTTCTGGATCGCGACCATGGTGTCCTCCAGGCTGACCGTCGGGTTTTCCATCTGCACTTCGCGTTGCATCTGCCGCGACTCGTTCTGCGCCGCGCTGACCTCGTGCAGCGCGCTTTTCATCGCACCGGTGAAGCCGCCCCCGGTGCCGGCCACGGCCGTCTCGGACGCAGGGCGTTGCAACGCCGGCGGGCGTATGGCCGCGGGCATGGTGGTCGGGGGCAGGCGTAGATCCATTGTGTCCTCCGTGGACGGTCCGGGTGATGCAACAATGCTAGTGGCCGGGAGCGGGCCAAAATAGCCGAAATGGCGGGTGATTGCCGGTTTTATCGGCCTAATGTTCGGGACGTGCCGGTCCAATAATGAACCCCGATGTGGCTGCGACCTCGCGCCACGCTGTTTTCGGACCGTTCGATGACCGCCGTTGCCACCGTTGCTGCCGCCAGCCCCACCCTGACCGAGCGTCTGAGCGCCCTGGAGTCGGGTCAGCGCATGCGCATGGCGATCGGAGCGTTGCTGCTGGTGGCGGTGGTGGTTGGCGGCCTGGTGCTGGGCAACCGCCCCGACTACCGGGTGCTGTACGCCAACCTGGCGGACAAGGACGGCGGGGCCATCGTGGCCCAGCTGTCGCAGATGAACATCCCGTACAAGCACGCCGACGGCGGCTCGGCCATCTTGGTGCCGGCCGATCGGGTGCACGACGTGCGGTTGCGCCTGGCCTCCCAGGGCCTGCCCAAGGGTTCGGTGGTCGGGTTCGAGATGATGGAGTCCAACCGGTTCGGCATGACGCAGTTCCAGGAGCGGCTGACGTTCCAGCGCGGACTCGAGGGCGAGCTGACGCGCTCGATCCAGGCGCTGTCGTCGGTGCAAAGTGCGCGTGTGCATCTGGCGCTGCCGAACCAGAACGGATTCTTCCGCGAGCAGCAGAAACCCTCCGCGTCGGTCCTGGTCAGCCTGTATGCGGGCCGCACGCTGGACCGTGCGCAGCTGGCCGGCATCGTGCACCTGGTGTCGTCCAGCGTGCCGGAGATGGCGACCTCGGCGGTCAGTGTGCTCGATGACACCGGCAAGCTGCTGTCCGAGCCGGCCGACGGCAGCGGCGTCGGGCGCGGGGTGGATGCGGAACAGCTGCAATATACCCAGCAACTCGAACAGACCTTCACCCGCCGCATCCTGGACATCCTCGAGCCCATCGTCGGCAAGGGCAATGTCCGTGCCCAGGTCACCGCCGACGTCGATTTCACGCAGACCGAATCCACCTCGGAATCGCACCGGCCGAACCAGACGCCGGATTCCAGCGCGGTGCGCAGCCAGCA
>JBFIDI010000531.1:0-3866 GCA_041581405.1 Burkholderiaceae bacterium | reverse complement strand
TTCTCGATCTCGGCGATCAGTTCGTCGTCGAAACGCGCACGCGGAAACGCGACGCCGCTGTATTCCAGCGTGTCCGCCATGCGACCGACGCGGTCGTGCTGCTTGACCAGCAGGTACTTGCCCTTGATCTGCTCGCGTGTCGTGTCCTTCTGCGGGGGGTAGTAGTCCTTGATGACCTTGAACACATACGGAAACGACGGCAGGTCGAACACCAGCATCACCATGCCCTTGATGCCCGGGGCGATGCGGAACTTGTCGGTCGAGTGGCGCAGGTGGTGCAGGAAATCGCGGTAGAACAGGTTCTTGCCCTGCTTCTGCAGGCCCAACGCGTTGTAGAGCTCGTTGCGCGGCTTGCGCGGCATCATGCTGCGCAGGAACTGCACGTACGCGCTGGGAACCTCCATGTCGACCATGAAGTAGGCGCGCGCAAAGCTGAACAGCATCAGCATGTCGGCCTCGCCGAACAGGGCGGCGTCGATCACCAGCTTGCCGGCCTTGTTGTGCAGCAGGGGCAGCGAAAACGGTTCCTCGGTGAAACCGTTGATGATCTTGCCGACGACGTACGCGCCCTTGTTGCGGATGAACAGGCCCGACAGCACCTGCAGCTGGAAGTTCGCGCGCAACGTCATGTCGCCCAGGCGCCGGTGCATGGCCTGCGCGACGAAGCCGCAGTCGCGCTGCAGGTTCTCGAACGGACGACGCAGGTCGAAGTCGCCGACGATCTGCGCGATCACGTCCTGCAGATTGGTCTGGGACGGGTAATACGAACGATAGGTCGGAAGCGCCTCGGGCTCGTCGTTTTCGATGTATTCGGTACTGACGGCCGGCCGCACGAAGATGAAGTCGTTCTGGAAATAGCTGCGGTGCAGGATCTTGGTCGTGACCGAATTGAAGAAGGTCTCGGCCAGTTCCGGCTGATGATGGTCGACCAGCAGGCCGATGTAATGCAGCTTGACCTGCTGCCACACCTCCATCGGCTGCTTGCCGGCCTTGAATTCGCGCTCGAGCCGGCGCGAACACTCGCGCACGCGCAGGTCGTAGAACTCGATGCGTTCGCGCTGCGCCCGCTGCTGCCCGTGCCAGTCGGCGGTTTCGAAGCGGTGCTTGGCCCGGGCTGACTCGGTGCGGAACAGGCGATAGTGGCGGTTGAACCCGTCCATCATCGCCTTGGCGATGCCATAGGCGACCGTGGAGTCGAGGCGCTGGGGAAACATGGCGCGGGTTCCGGCTGCGCCCACTCAGTCGCGATCGACTTCGGACACATGGGCGACGGCAACCCGGTACAGGCCGTCGAGCCAGTCGACGCCCGGGACCGACATCTGCAGGTCCTTGAGCAGGCCGTCCTTCAGGCCGTAGACCCAGCCATGCAGGGTCAGCTTCTGGCCGCGGGACCATGCGTCGCGCACCACGGTGGTATGCGCGACGTTGACCACCTGCTCGATCACGTTGAGTTCGCACAACACGTCATGGCGCAACTCGGCCGGTGTCTGCTCGAGCAGGTTGGCATGCCGATCGCGCACATCCTGCACATGGCGCAACCAGTTGTCGGCCAGGCCGATGCGGATGTTCTCCAGTGCGGCCTGCACGCCACCGCAACCGTAATGCCCCACGACGATCACGTGCTCGACCTTGAGCCGTTCGACCGCGAACTGGATCGTCGACAAGGCGTTGAGATCGGAGTGCACGACGACATTGGCGACGTTGCGGTGCACGAACACTTCGCCCGGCTCCAGGCCGGTGATCTGGTTCGCCGGCACCCGGCTGTCGGAGCAGCCGATCCACATGTATTTGGGCTGCTGCTGCGCCTTCAGGCCGGTGAAGAAACCCGGCCGCTCGGCCTCCATCCGGGCCGCCCATTCCCGGTTGTGGGTAAACAGTTCGTCGAGGGTTGGTGTGCTCATGGAACGATTGTGCCTGCGCCCGGCCTTCAGACGGTTTCGTTGTACAGCTCGCGTCCGATCAGCATGCGGCGGATCTCGCTGGTGCCGGCGCCGATTTCGTACAACTTGGCGTCGCGCCACAAGCGGCCCAGCGGGTATTCGTTGATGTAGCCGTTGCCGCCGAACAGCTGGATGCCTTCGCCCGCCATCCAGGTGGCCTTTTCGGCGCACCACAGGATGACCGAGGCGCAGTCCTTGCGCACCTGGCGCACATGTTCGCTGCCCAGCGCGTCGAGGTTCTTGCCCACGGTATAACAATAGGCGCGGCCGGCCTGCAGCACGGTGTACATGTCGGCCACCTTGCCCTGCACCAGCTGGAACTCGCCGATGCTCTGGCCGAACTGCTTGCGGTCGTGGATGTAGGGAACCACGTTGTCCATGACCGCCTGCATGATGCCGATCGGCCCGGCCGACAATACCGCGCGCTCGTAGTCCAGGCCGCTCATCAGCACCTTGGCACCGCTGTTGAGGCCGCCCAGGATGTTCTCCTGCGGCACCTCGACGTTGTCGAACACCAGTTCACCGGTATGGCTGCCGCGCATGCCGAGCTTGTCGAGTTTCTGCGCGATCGAGAAACCCTTCATGCCTTTCTCGATCAGGAAGGCGGTCACGCCGCGGGCGCCCAGCTCCGGCTCGGTCTTCGCGTAGACCACCAGCGTGTCGGCGTCCGGGCCGTTGGTGATCCAGAACTTGCTGCCATTGAGCAGGTAATACCCACCCTTGTCCTCGGCCTTGAGTTTCATCGAGATCACGTCGCTGCCCGCGCCCGACTCGCTCATGGCCAACGCGCCGACATGTTCGCCGCTGATCAGCTTGGGCAGGTACTTGCCGCGCTGGGCGTCGGTGCCGTTGCGCCGGATCTGGTTCACGCACAGGTTGCTGTGCGCGCCGTAACTCAGGCCGACCGACGCCGAGGCGCGGCTGATCTCTTCCATCGCGATCATGTGGGCCAGGTAACCCATGCCGGCGCCGCCATACTCCTCGCCGACCGTGATCCCGAGCACGCCCAGTTCGCCCATCTTGCGCCACAGGTCCATCGGAAACTGGTCGCTGCGGTCGATCTCGGCGGCGCGCGGGGCGATCTCCGCCTGGGCGAAGGTGCGCACCGCATCGCGCAAGGCGTCGATGTCTTCTCCCAGCTGGAAGTCGAGTCCGGGCAGTGTGTTCATGGATGTCTCCTGGTAGCGGTTGGAAGAGGGGATGTGGTCGTGTGCGCGCAATCGCCGGTCAATAGGTCTTGGCCACCGGCACCAGCGTCTGCTGCATCACGGCGCAATCGGTTTGCCGGCCCTGCTCGTCCAGATGGACCACGGTGGCGGTGGTGACGATGATGCGCTTGCCGGCGCGCACGACCTGGCCGGTGGCCTGCAGGCTGCCGCCACGCAGGGCGGCCAGGAAGTTGATCTTGTACTCCACCGTCGTGACCTCCATGCCTTCGGGGGCGACCGTCAGTGCCGCGTATCCGCCGGCGATGTCGGCCAGCGCGCCCATGGCGCCGCCGTGGAAGCCGCCTTGTTGCTGCGTCACCTTGTCGGAATACGGCAACGCCAGCGTGCACCGGCCCGGACCCACGTCCAGCAGGCGCGCACCGAGGTGCTGCATCATGCCCTGGCGCGCGAAACTGGTCGAAACACGCTGGAACAGGTCCGGATGGGGTGTCGCAGGGGTGGTGGATTCGGGCTTCATGCGGATCACGTTGGGGTTGGATCGGAGTTTACGTTTACGTAAACGTCAATTATGGCGCACACCCGAAAGATTGTCACCCCCCGGCTGCCGGAGCGCGCCGTTCAAGCGACGGGGCTGCGCTTGTCGGCCTTGGCCAACAGGGCCCTGGCCTCGCGTTCGTGTTCCTTGACCTCGTCGAGGTTGGCCTGCAGGTCCGCCATCTGTTCCTCCAGCGCCTGCCGGTGTGCGGCCAGCACATTG
>JBFIDI010000530.1:0-3885 GCA_041581405.1 Burkholderiaceae bacterium | reverse complement strand
GAGTTTGAGGATGTGCAGAAATTCGCGCAGCCCTTGTCCATCCGGAGCGCGTGCCTGCAGCCTGGCTAACAATGTTTCGTAGGCAGGTGGCCACTGGGAGCGCCAGCGGCGCAGCGGCGCAGCATGTTCAAAAGCCCCCGGCCTTTGGACCGGGGGCTCGCGCTGCGGCGGGATGCGCGGGCACCACCGCCGTGGCGCGAACGCGCCCGCCACGGGCGCGCTCGCGGATGGAACGATCAATATTCCATCTCGGGTGCTGCCGGCGCGGCAGACTTCTTCTCGTCTTTGGGCGCCTCGGCCACCGTGGCGTCGGTGGTCAGGATCAGGCCGGCCACCGACACCGCGTGTTGCAGCGCGGCGCGCGCGACCTTGGTCGGGTCGACCACGCCCATCTCGATCAGGTCGCCGTATTCGCCGCTGGCGGCGTTGTAGCCCCAGGAACCCTTGCCGGCGACGACCTTGTCGACGACCACCGATGGTTCGTCACCGGCGTTGGCGCAGATCGTGCGCAGTGGTTCCTCGAGCGCGCGCAACACGATCTTCACGCCGGCGTCCTGGTCGGCGTTGCCGGTGGCCAGCTTGCCGAGCGCGGCGCGGGCGCGCAGGAACGCAACTCCGCCGCCCGGCACGATGCCTTCCTCGACCGCCGCACGGGTGGCGTGCAAGGCGTCGTCGACGCGGTCCTTCTTCTCCTTCATCTCGACCTCGGTCGCGGCACCGACCTTGATCACGGCCACACCGCCGGCCAGCTTGGCGACCCGCTCCTGCAGCTTCTCGCGGTCGTAGTCCGAGGTGGTGTTCTCGATCTCGGTCTGCAGCGTCTTGACGCGGGCCTGGATCTTCTCCTGCTCGCCGCCGCCGTCGATGATGGTCGTGCTCTCCTTGTGGATCTCGACCCGCTTGGCGCTGCCGAGTTCGGCCAGCGTGGTCTTGTCCAGCTGCTTGCCGGTCTCCTCGGCGATGACGGTGCCGCCGGTCAGGATCGCGATGTCCTCGAGCATGGCCTTGCGCCGGTCGCCGAAGCCCGGCGCCTTGACGGCGGCGACCTTGAGCACGCCGCGCATGCTGTTGACCACCAGCGTGGCCAGCGCCTCGCCCTCGATGTCCTCGGCCACGATCAGCAAGGGCTTGCCGGCCTTGGCCACTTCCTCGAGCACCGGCAGCAGGTCGCGGATGCTGGAGATCTTCTTGTCGTGCAGCAGCACGAGCGGCTCGTCGAGCACGCAGCTCTGCTTCTCGGGGTTGTTGACGAAATACGGGCTGATGTAGCCGCGGTCGAACTCCATGCCCTCGACCACGTCGAGCTCGTTGTCGAGCGACTTGCCGTCCTCGACCGTGATCACGCCTTCCTTGCCGACCTTGGCCATGGCCTTGGCGATGATGTCGCCGATGGCGGTGTCGGAGTTGGCCGACAGGGCCGCCACCTGGGCGATCTCCTTGTTGGTCGAACAGGGCTTGGACAGTTTCTTCAACTCCTCGACCATGGCCTCGCAGGCCTTGTCGATGCCGCGCTTGATGTCCATCGGGTTCATGCCCGCGGCCACCACCTTCATGCCCTCGCGCACGATGGACTGGGCCAGCACGGTCGCGGTGGTGGTGCCGTCGCCGGCCACGTCGGCGGTCTTGGAGGCCACCTGCTTGAGCATCTGCGCGCCCATGTTCTCGAACTTGTCCTTGAGTTCGATCTCCTTGGCCACGGTCACGCCGTCCTTGGTGATCACCGGGGCGCCGAAGCTCTTCTCGATCACGACGTTGCGTCCCTTGGGGCCTAGCGTGACCTTGACCGCGTCGGCGAGGACGTTGACACCATGCACGATGCGGCTGCGCGCACCGGCATGAAACTGGACTTCCTTGGCTGCCATTTCAGTTTCTCCTTGCGAACAATGAATGAACGAATATGGGTGTGACGGGACGCGCCGGCCTCAGGCGGCCTTGCGCAGCTGGCCGGCGGGTTTGTCCTCGAGGATGCCCAGCACCTCTTCCTCGCGCAGCACCAGCAGTTCCTCGCCGTCGACCTTGACGGTCTGGCCGGTGTATTTGCCGAACAACACCCGTTCGCCCGGCTGGACCTGCAGCGGGCGGATGCTGCCGTCCTGCAGCAGGCGGCCGTTGCCCACGGCGATTACCTCGCCCTGCTCGGGCTTCTCGTTGACGGAATCCGGGATCACGATGCCTGCGGCGGTCTGCCGTTGCTGGTCGATCCGCTTGACGATGATCCGGTCGTAAAGGGGACGAATTTCCATGACGAAATCTCCTGTTCAAGATCAGATGAAAGTCGAATGCCGATGCCGCCGGGCGCCGCCCGGCAACACCGTGTGCCGACCCGCCAGGGGTCGACGGGAATCGATGTAGTGGCGCCGTGCGGCTTTTTCAAGAGGTTTTTTTTGCGGCCCGTGCCGCCGGCGCGACCCTCAGGCGCGGATGGGCCGGATCACGGCAACACCAGGCGCTGGCTGCGTCCGAGCCGGTACCGGGTGCGCGACACCCGCGTGCCGACCCGGGGTTCGGCGGGGACCGGGCAGGGCGGGGCGCGGCCGCCGTCCTCGTGCAGGCTGTCGTCGCCGCCGACGTCGCGCCACAAGCCGTTCTTGACCGGCCGGAACTGCCAGCGCACATAACCGACGCGGGCCCCGAGTTGCATCAGGTCCATGCGGTCGGGCGCCTCGGCGACCAGGTGGTCTTCGCTGCCGGGGTCGAAGGGATCGTCGGCGAATGCCTGCCGGCACGCATGTGCCTCGCGTTCGGAACTGCCGACGGTGTTGCAGCCGCGGTGTTCCTCGCGCACCAGGTCCCAGGCGCCGAACTGCCAGGCCGCGTCGAGCATGGCGTGGTCCAGGCTGGCCATCTCGCGCCACGTGTCGCTGACCTGCAGCGCCGATCCCGGCACCGGCCGGGCCGCCGGCCGGTGCGGTGCCACGGACGCCGACGCCGGCGAGGGCGCCGGCGCGTCGCGGGCAAAACCATGCCAATGCAACACCAGCAGCACCGGCGTGTTGGCACGCGGCACCGCGGTGAGCGAGACGGCGACCATCGGCAGGCCGACGGCGTCGACCTGGTCGCGAATCCTTGCGAATACATCCATGCGCGACATTCCTCCACAGGCGTCGCGAAAATCTAGCAAAAACCGGGGATGCTTGGCAAGACCCGGCGGCCGGGTGGTGCGGCCCCGTGCCGTGCCGCGGGGCGGCTAAGGCTCCGTGTCTCTGGTCGGCGCCATCGCCGGCATCCGGAAGATGACCTCGCCCGAGGGCACATGCACGACCCGGATCTCCGAGCCCGGCGGATCGGTGACCCCCTTCACCGCCATGGCGACGGCCATGGCGCGGTCCTGGAAATGGTGGCGCTGCCTGGCAGGCGCCGGCGTCAACCGGAACACGACCGTGCCGGTGCTCTCGATGCGGTATTCCGCAATGTCGTTGTTCAACATCTGCATGCCTCCCTGTGGCACATCGGGTTCACGTCGACGCCCGGACTTGCCGCCGGGTTCGTTCGACTTGCCGAACACTGTACTACGGCCGCATGGCCGGCAGATGACGCGCGGGCGGCGGAGCCGGCCGGGGCGCGGGCGGTGTCAGATCAATAGTGCGGCGGCGTTTCGTCGCCCGGGTTGCGCGGGACGGCGGCGCCGCCCTCCGGCGACTGTTGCCGGAGCTTGTCGACCTCGCCGATCAGCCAGTCGATCTGCTGCTGCTGGCGGAACACGGTCGTGTTCAGCTCCTCGACCATGTCCTCGGTGAAGCTGAGCTTGATTTCCAGATTGGTGAGGCGGGTGTCTTGTTGTTCCATGCCCCGATTGGACATGAGTTTCGCGCCAGCGCGAATCGCCGGGATTTGCCGGGCGACGGGCCGGTGCCGCCGCGCGCCGGCGCCTGCCGCCGAATGCCG
>JBFIDI010000529.1:0-3893 GCA_041581405.1 Burkholderiaceae bacterium | reverse complement strand
GTCATCGCTCTGGAGATGGACGACGAAGGCCTGCTGCCCGACGCGCTGGACCGGGCCGCGCGGACCTATGGCAGCAGGATGCTGTTCTGCACACCCAGCCTGCACAACCCGACCACGACGACGATGTCGCTGGCGCGGCGCCGGGCGGTCGCCACGGTGCTCAAGCGCCACAAGATGCTGCTGCTCGAGGACGTGGTGCACGCCGCGGCGATGGCCGAACCCTTGCCGGCGATCGCCAGCATGTTGCCGGAGCAGTCGTTCCTGCTGTCGAGCTTCAGCAAGGTGATGGCGCCGGGGCTGCGGGTGGGTTATCTCGAGGCATCGGCGCCCTGGCTGGACAAGGTGGCCGCCAGCATCCGTGCCGATTGCTGGATGGTCGCGCCGCTGATGCCCGAGATCCTCACCCGCTGGCTGGTGTCGGGCCGGGCCCGGCAACTGATTGCGCACCAGCGCGCGTCCATCCACGAGCGGCTGGCGCTGGCCACGCGTTGCCTGCGGGGCCTGGCGTTCCGGTCGGCCCCCGACCTGCCCCACCTGTACATGCCGCTGCCCGAACCCTGGACCGTGCCGCAGTTCACGGCGGCCTTGCGCAGTGCCGGTGTGCTGGTGCGCACCATGGATCATTTTGCGGCCGGCCGCCAGGCACCACCGACATCGGTGCGCATCAGCCTCAACGCCGCGCCCACGCTCGACGTGTTGCGCCAGGGCCTGCAGGCGCTGGCGACGGTGCTGCACACGGGCGTGGACGCCACGACCGGGCAGGCACCGCGGGTCGTCGGCTGACGGCGCGCGGTCGCCGGCCGATCCGGGCACCGGCGCACCGGCGCACCAGCACGTATCGTCAGGTGCTTCGCCCGGCCCGGCGCAACGTGGCCCCCAAGGCGCCGAAACGCCGCCGGTACTGCGCCGGTGTCAGCGCAACCTGGCGCTTGAACAGCCGGCCGAAGAAGCTGGTGTCCTGGTATCCGACCTCCTGCGCGATCGCCTCCACCGGCATGTCCGAGGACTCGAGCATGTGCTTGGCCTCCTCCAGGCGCAGCTTGTGGATGTACTCCATCGGATTGATGCCGGTGGCCTGCTGGAAGCGGCGCTTGAACGTGCGCTCCGGCAACGCCGACAAGGCCACCATCTGGGACACCGGCGACTCCTCGCGGTAGTTCGATGCGGCCCAGAGCTGGCAACGGGCCACCAGTTCGTCGTCCGCCCTTCCGCCGCGGGTCAACGAGGCATAGGCCAGCGGGCTGGTGTCGTTCATGTTGAGCAGGTTGATACGGGCCACCTGCATCGCCTCTTCGGGTGACGCAAAACGCGCGATCAGCGTCAGCACCAGCATGTGCCAGGCCACGCCACTGCCGGCCATCATGATGCGGGAATCCGGACCGGCCAGCACCAGGCCGCGTTCGGCGTGCCAGCGCACGCGCGGATGCTCCCGCGCCAGCTGATCGCAGTAGGCCCAGTGCGTGGTCGCGTCGCAGTCGTCCAGCAATCCGGTGCGTGCCAGCAGCAAGGCACCCGAACACGAGGACGCCAGCGTGGCGCCGGCATCCCAGGCGGCGCGCAGCCAGGCCAGCTCGGCCTGGTACATGCCGGTCAGATCGGTGCCGGGCGCAATCATCAGGTCGGTGAGGCACACGACGTCGGGCCGCGGACACAGCGCGAACGACGCATCCGGATGGATGCGCACGCCGGTGCCATTGGTGAACGGCTGGCCGTCGGCGCTGACGACGATGGGGCGAAACGGCGACGCGCAGACTTGGCCGCCATGCAGCATCTGCCAGTCGCGGCGGGTACTGGCCAGCGCATCGTAGAAGCCGTACAAGGTGGCCGCGCTGATTTCGGGCGTCGCCAGCAGGGCAACGACCACGGGATCATTTTGGGATGCCATGGCAGATTAAACCGCTTTCTTGCGCGAATGACTTTAGTGCAAACCGGTGCGCAGCCGGAAACTGGCGGCTCGTATCCACAAACCACCCAAGGAGTTCCCGCCATGCCAAACCCGATCGCCCTGCGGCTCGTTCCCGCACTGCACCTCGTCCCGCCACCGTACGCCGTCGTTTGCGTCTGCGAACGCGTGGCCCCCGGACCGGACCTGTCGAAGCGGCGCGACGTCTCGCGCCCGCTGTGAAACCACGAACCCATCCAACAAGGAGAAACACATGAATCTGCTGGACCATACCGGCCATCGCGCCTCGGGCGCGAACCCCGCCAGCCTTGCCCGATACGAGCAGGCCATCCACGAGTTGCTGTGCATGGTGGAGGACCCGGTCGCCGCCGCACAAGGCGCCATCGACGCCAGTGCCGAGATGACCATGGCCCACATCCTGATGGCCTGGCTGAACCTGCTCGGCACCGAACCTTCCGGCCGCGAGGTGGCACGCCACCATTGCGACGCGGCAGCCGCACTGCCGTGCAACGGCCGGGAACAGGCCCATCTCGACGCGGCACGCGCGTTGACCCGCGGCCACTGGCGCGAAGCCGGCCTGCGGCTGGAAGACCTCAGCGCGCGTTATCCGCTGGACTCGCTGGCGCTGTTCGCCGGCCACCAGATCGACTTCATGCGCGGCGACAGCCGGATGTTGCGCGATCGGATCGCCCGCGCGTTGCCCGCCTGGGACGACCAGGTTCCGGGCTGGCACGCGGTGCAGGGCATGTACGCGTTCGGGCTGGAGGAAACCGGCGACTATGCGAACGCGCAGACCCACGGCATGCGCGCCATCGACATCGAACCGCGCGACAGCTGGGCCTGGCATGCCGTCGCCCACGTGCACGAGATGCGCCAGGCGACCCGGGACGGCATTGCCTGGCTCGCGCCCACGCGCGCGATCTGGTCACGGGGCAGCGCGCTGGCGACCCACAACACCTGGCACCTGGCGTTGCTGCATCTCGAACTCGACCAGTACGACGAGGTGTTGCGCCTGTATGACGAGGCCATTGGCGGCACCGGTTCGATGGTCGTGCTCGACCTGGTGGACGCCAGTTCGATGTTGTGGCGGCTGCACCTGCGCGGCGTGTCGCTGGGCGACCGGTTCGACGCGATTGCCGATCGCTGGCTGGCGGTCGGCGGCGCAGGGCAATACGCGTTCAACGACCTGCACGCCATGTTCGCATTTGCCGCGGCGGACCGCCCGTCGGCGCAACAGGCCTATGTGGATGCGCAACACGCGGCGCTGCAAGGCGACGCCGACAATGCCGAGTTCGTGCGCGAGGTCGGGCTCCCGGCCGCGCTCGCGGTACAGGCCTTCGAACGGCAGGACCATGCCGGGGCCACGGCATGGTTGCGCTCGGTGCGCAGCGCGGCCCATCGGTTCGGCGGCAGCCACGCCCAGCGCGACGTGATCGACCTGACGTTGCTGGAATCCGCCAGGCGATCCGGCGACCGGGCGCTGGCCGGTGTGCTGGCCGCGGAGCGACTGGCGCGGCGCCCGCACAGCGCACTGGCACGGCGTTTCGTCGCCAGCACCCGTCAACCCCTGCACTGACACCTGTCGGGAACCAAGGCCATGGAGACACACGCCACGCGCACCCCGATCGGCTCGGTCGTGCGTCACGGGCTGCGGCAACTCGGCCGCCTGGTGCGCGATGCGCTGGCCAGGCGCCGGGCCGCGCGACGCAGGGTCCGTGCCTGGCACGACATGCGGCGGCTCAGCGACGCCACGCTGCGCGACATCGGACTGCAACGCAGTGACCTGACGCTCATGCTGATGACCGCCGACACCGTGGCCCCGCCCCGCCACCGAAGCCGCAGGTCGGCGTGGCGGGCGTGGTGTGTCGGCTGGCTGGCCGCCGACACGCGTGCCATCACGCGAACCGGCGCCTGACACCGGCGGGCAGCGCGTGCCAGGCGGGGCGGGCCGGCGAGCCCCGGCGATCCGGACTCAGGCCGCGCCGATACC
>JBFIDI010000528.1:0-3894 GCA_041581405.1 Burkholderiaceae bacterium | reverse complement strand
TTTCATCGACCTGGCGGTGGCGCACCGGGCGTTGCTGCTGAGCAAGGACAAGGCCGTGCTGCGCCTGCGCCGCCGGCTGGCGCCGCTGGCAGTGGTGGTGCAGGCCGCTTTCAAGGCGCCGCAGGCAGCGTGAAGCTCTCGGCCCGCGCCAGCGGCCACGACTGGCGGTAGATCAGCGGCAGGCCGGACAGGTCGGACTGCAGCAAGGCGCCGTCGTGCATCTGCGCCAGCGCGGTCTGCGCCAGCGAGCGCACCGTGCCGTCGGACATGCGGCGCACGATATGGTGGGCGGTCAGGCCGCTCGGATGCGCCAGTCCCGCGGCCTGCACCATCTCCCTGAGCGCGTGCATCGTCATCGCGTGGTAGTTGAACACCCGCAGGGACTTGTCGCCCACGACCAGCGATTTCTGGCGCAACGGGTCCTGCGTCGTCACGCCGGTGGGGCAGTTGCCGGTGTGGCAGGTCTGCGCCTGCACGCATCCCAGCGCGAACATGAAACCGCGCGCGCTGTTGCACCAGTCCGCCCCCAGCGCCATCATGCGCGCGATGTCGAACGCGCTGATCACCTTGCCGGCGCAGCCGATGCGGATCCGCTCGCGCAAGCCGGTGCCGCGCAAGGTGTTGTGCACCAACTGAAGGCCCTCCTGCAGCGGCGAGCCGACATGGTTGGTGAATTCGACCGGCGCCGCGCCGGTGCCGCCTTCGGCGCCGTCGACGACGATGAAGTCCGGCGTGATGCCGGTCTGCAGCATGGCCTTGACGATGGCGAACCATTCCCAGGGATGGCCGATGCACAGCTTGAAGCCGGTGGGCTTGCCGCCCGAGAGCGTGCGCAGCTGCGCGATGAACTCCAGCAGCCCGATCGGCGTCGAGAACGCCTGGTGCGCCGACGGCGAGATGCAGTCGACCCCCACCGGAATGCCCCGTGCGGCGGAGATCTCCGGCGTGACCTTGGGGCCCGGCAACACGCCGCCATGGCCCGGCTTGGCCCCCTGGCTGAGCTTGAGCTCGATCATCTTGACCTGCGGATCGGCCGCGTTGGCGGCGAACCGGTCGGCGTTGAAGCTGCCGTCGTCGTTGCGGCAGCCGAAATAACCGGAGCCGATCTCCCAGATCAGGTCGCCGCCATGGCGGCGGTGGTGGATCGAGATCGACCCCTCGCCGGTGTCGTGCGCGAAGCCGCCCATGGCCGCGCCGGAGTTCAGCGACAGGATGGCATTGGCGCTGAGCGAGCCGAAACTCATGGCCGAGATGTTGAACACGCTGGCGTGGTAGGGCTGCCGGCACAGTCCGGAGCCGGCGTCGCGGCCGGCCGCCTGTTCCGGCGTGCCGCCGATCCAGACGCGGAAATCCTGCGAGGCGATCGTGGTGGGCGCCATCGCATGGTTGACCCACTCGTAGCCTTCGGCGCGCACATCGAGCAAGGTGCCGAACGGGCGCTTGTCCGATTCGCCCTTGGCCCGCTGGTACACCAGCGAGCGCTGGGCGCGCGAGAACGGCGCGGCCTCGTTGTCGCTTTCCAGGAAATACTGGCGCAACTCCGGCCGCACGAACTCGAGCATGTAGCGGATGTGGCCGATGATGGGGTAGTTGCGCAGGATGGAGCGCTTCGACTGGGCCAGGTCGTAGATGCCCAGCGCCACCAGCGGCAGCAGCAGCACCAGCATCACGCCACCCGCGCCCCGCAGCGGCAGGGTGATCAGGCTGACCAGCAGCGCCAGCACGCACAGGCCGAAGACGGTGTAGCGGACCGGGAAGATGTCGTTGAGCTTGTGCAGCATGGTGGAGGAGGGCGTGTCGACGCGTGGACGTTGAGGGTGGCTTGCAGGAGGTTATCTTCGCATGCCGCGTGTTGCGGTCGGATGCGGCCTCGAGGTGATCGGCGGGTGGCCTGGCAAGTGGGTCGGGCCGCCGATTCACCATGCCGCGGGATTGGCGCCGGTGGGCAATACGACATGCCCGGGAGCGACCGGATGGTCCATGGCAGCGAAGCCCCGGGACGATCGCGTCGTCATGGTCGTGCCCGATCAGCGCATGGTCGGGCAGGTCGGCCGGCTCTTGTGCCGTGCCGTGGCGGTGCAGGGGTTGTAAGGGAGCGGACCGGATCGCACAACGGCGGCCCGTGCTTCTTCGGTAACATGGGCCTGTTCGTCGGCCGCTCGGGCGGCCGCTGATGGTTCGACACCGGGAACGCCATGACCCCTGCGGAACTGCTCGCGCATTACGACAACGGACAACTCTGGAGCCCGCCGCCCGCGGGCGCGGCCGCGCCGGACGTCGCGCAGGCCTACCAGCAGGCGCTGGCCGTGCGCCGGCAACGGCTCAATCGCGGCGAGTTGCCGCAAGGCTTCAAGCTCGGTTTCACGAACCGCGGCATCTGGCAGCGCTACAACGTGTTCGCGCCGATCTGGGGCACGGTCTGGAACACCACGCTGGTGTTTTGCGAAGGCGAGGGAGAAGTCGCGTTGCAGCACGTGTGCCAGCCGCGCATCGAGCCGGAGACGGTGTTCGGCATGCGGGCGCGGCCCGAACCCGACGCGACACTGGACGACCTGTTCGATGCGATCGAATGGATGGCGCCGGGGTTCGAGATCGTGCAGTCGCACCTGCCCGACTGGACCTTCGCCGCATCCGATGCGATACGCGACGGCGCCTTGCACGCGCGGCTGCTGGTCGGACGGCGCATCGCGGTGCGGGACGTGGCCGGCGACGCGCAGCAGCTCGACGCCGTGCTGGCGCGCACCGGCGTCGTGTTGCACCGCGACGGCCAGGAGGTCGAGCGCGGCGTGGGCGCCAACGTGCTGGACAGCCCGCTGCGTGCGCTGCACCATTTCCTGGCCGAGTTGCGCCGGTGCCCGGACGCTCCCGACCTGTTGCCGGCCGACGTGGTCACGACCGGAACCTGGACCGACGCCTGGCCGGTCGCGGTCGGCCAGAGCTGGCGCGCGGACTTCGACCAGCCGCTGACGCCGCTGCAGGTCCGGTTCCGCTGAACCGGCAGCCGCCACGACGGGACGGGAGCGACCGGATGCCGCGTTTCGACGTCGTCATCGTCGGTGGTGCCGCCGTCGGCAGCGCCGCGGCCTGTTTCCTGTCGGCGCATCCCGGCTTCCGGGGCTCGGTGCTGGTGCTCGAGCCCGACCCGACCTACACCTGGTGCGCGACGACGCGCTCCCTGGCCTCGGTACGGCACCAGTTCTCGACGCCGGGCAACATCCGCATGTCGCAGTTCGCGACCGAGTTCATCCGCCACATCGGCGAGCACCTGGCGGTGGACGGCGAGACGCCGGACGTCGGGTTCCGCGAGGCCGGCTACCTGTTCCTGGCCGGTCCGCAGGGGCTGGCGACGCTGCAGTCCAACCATGCGGTGCAGCGCGATTGCGGCGTCGACGTGGCCCTGCTCGCGCCCGACGCATTGGCACAGCGGTTCCCGTGGCTGCGTGTCGATGACCTGGCCGGCGCCAGCCTGGGCCTGTCCGGTGAAGGCTGGCTCGATGCGCACAGCCTGATGCAGGCATTCCGGCGCAAGGCGCAGGCCCAAGGCGTGGTCTACCGTGTGGCGCGGGCCGCGGCGCTGCTGCGCAGCGGCCACACGGTGACGGCGGTGCAAATGGAGGATGGTGCCACCGTGTCTTGTGGCACCGTCATCAACGCTGCCGGCACCGGCGCGGCCGCGCTGGCGCGTTCCGCCGGCATCGTGCTGCCGGTGCAGTCGCGCAAGCGCTGCGTGTTCCCGTTCCACAGCCCCGAGCCGGCGCCCCGGTGCCCGCTGGTGATCGACACCAACGGCGTCTACTTCCGGCCCGAAGGCACGGGTTTCCTGTGTGGCGTGGCCTTGCCCGAAGACCAGGACCCGGAGTGTTTCGATTTCGAGGTCCAGCACGAACTGTTCGA
>JBFIDI010000527.1:0-3903 GCA_041581405.1 Burkholderiaceae bacterium | reverse complement strand
TGCCCCGGTGCTGGTGCTCGTTGCCAACAACGGTTCCTGGGCCATCGAAGTGCGCGACCAGCAAGAGACCCACGGCAAAGTGGTCGGCACGCACCTGCAGTTTGCCGACCACGCGGCCATGGCACGCGCCTTCGGCATGCACGCCGAGCGCGTGACACAGGCCAGTGAACTGCCGGGCGCCATTGCCCGCGCCCTCGCCCGACTGGCCGAGGGCCACCCTGCGCTGCTGGACGTGGAGGTGACCCCGGAGGCGGCGTCGTCGGATGCGAAATCGGGCCTGGCCTGGGTGCCCGACCTGCAAGCCCTGGGCGCCTGGGACGATGCCGAGCGCCAGTGGCGAGGCCGGTGAAAACAGGCTCCACCGCGCGCTACCATCGCCCTTCATGAAGACACTGCACGCCACACCCAGCCTGGTCGAACAGGTTCACCAGGCCATCCTGACGGATATCGCCGCAGGCCGTCTGCGCCCCGGCGCACGCATCATCCAGGAACAGCTGGCGCAGCAACTCGGCATCTCCCGCCAGCCCGTGCAACAGGCCCTGACCCTGCTGCGCAAGGAGGGCGTATTGTCGGACGCGCCGGGACGCGGCCTGCAGGTGGCACCGCTCGACCTGGAACATGTGCGCCAGATGTATGACGTGCGCGCTGTCATCGAGGGGCTGGCTTTTCGCAAGGCCGCCGAAAAGAACGCTGCACTGGCCGCGTCGAAGGGTCCGGCACTGATCCGCGCCGGGCGCAAGGCGGTGGCGAGCAGGTCGTTCCAGGCCATGATCGCAGCCGACAAGGCGTTCCACGAGTTCATCTATGCCTTGTCGGGCAATCCCCTGGTGGCGCCTTCGATGCATACGCATTGGACCCAGACCCAGCGCGTGATGGGCGAGGTGCTGATGCGCGACGACAAGCCGCGCGACATCTGGGACCA
The DNA here is from genome assembly GCA_041581405.1 of Burkholderiaceae bacterium. Classification (GTDB taxonomy): domain Bacteria; phylum Pseudomonadota; class Gammaproteobacteria; order Burkholderiales; family Burkholderiaceae_C; genus CAISIP01. The sequence continues at coordinate 2,981 of JBFIDI010000527.1, read as the reverse complement.
GCACGAAGCCTTGCTGGCCGCTGTGGCGTCCGGCGACGGTGAAGGTGCCGAGCGACTGGCGCGCCAGCACATCCTGGAAGCGGCTAATTTCATGGTCGACCGCATGCAGGCCGAGCGCGCGGCCTGACACCGGCTGCAAACAAGCCCGAGGCAATGACCCCTCGGGTCGGTAGATGCCGACAATGCACCAGCGATTCCAGCCAAATCCGATGAATACGCGTCGACGACTCTCGAACGGCACTTCAACGAGGGGTGTTCGAGCCCTTGGCACGCCGTGATCCCCGATGGGAGCGATAAGTCGATTTTCTCCGCGGCCGTTTCATTGCGATTCTGGTCACCAAGATCGCCGCGGTGCCCGAAGCGCATGGAGCGCCGGCCCAGTTGCATGGTTGCACCGGTTCTGTTTCGACGGGTGCAGCGGCGAGGCGAATGTTCCAGGCCTCCGGCAGACGTTTGAAGCCCTTCGACGGAACTAACTGCCACAGGGACGAGCCCGACAACCGCGATTCCCACGGTTCAAGCGAAGCGCTGGCGCCGATGGCACGCATGATTGCGCGCCTTGAGTGCCCAACACAGGTCCGCGTCGAAGATCCATGTGGACGCGCACGCCGATGTGAGCACCGACATGCTCGGCAAACGCATCACCCTCGCCACGCCGTTTCGTCGCGCCCTGGACGAAGGCTTGCTGATCGGCAACAGGTTCGGCAGATCGGTTGGCGCTGCTGTCGCGGACTGCATCGGTTGGCTTGTGACCTGGTGGAGGTCTCTGCGGCCTGCGACATCGGCGGCAACACCGCCTTGCTGGGTACCAGAAAACCTGCGATGGCCCGGGACATGCCTGCTATCAGCGCCGCGGCATTGACAAGCGTCACGTCATGCGGCATAAATATTTGAGATCGACGCGACGGGAAGGCGCCGGTTTATTTTGTGGCGTTCGGCGACTTGCCTTTGGTGGCAGTTGCAGGGCGCGGGGATGCGAGCGTGATGGTTCAGCAGGTACAGTTCTGCAAGAGTTTCGACGGCGCCGATATCGCCTACGCCGTTACCGGGCAGGGCCCGACAGTCGTCATGCTGCCGAGTTGGCTGACGCATCTGGAGTACCAATGGCGCAGCCTGGGGTGGCGGCCATGGCTGGATGCGCTTTCGCAACGTTACCGGCTCGTCCGATACGACCCGCGTGGGTGCGGGCTGTCGGATCGCAGCATCGCTGGCCTGACGTTCGAGACCTGGGTGTGCGACTTCGAGGTGCTTGTCGATGTGCTGCAACTGCAGGATTTTTCGCTCATCGGCATTTGCCAGGGCGGGCCGACGGCCATCGAGTACGCGGCCCGCCATCCGGAGCGGGTGAACCGGCTCTTGCTCTACGGGACCTACGCGCGCGGCAGGAATCGCCGCACGGTGCCGCTGGAGCCTGAGAAGGCCAGGGTGATGCTGGAGATGATGCAGCTCGGTTGGGCCCGAGACGATCACTCCTTCCTTGGCGTATTCGCCTCGCAGTTCCAACCCGAGGGCACGGCGGAGCATCTGCGCTCCTGGTGCGAGTTGCAGCGCGCGGCCACCGCGCCTGCCCAAGCTGCCGAGCTCACGCGTGTCATGTTCGACCTTGACGTGCTGGCGTCGGCAGCGCGGGTGTCGTGTCCTACGCTGGTGGCCCACTGCGAACGCGACGTCGCGGTGCCGATCGAGGAAGGTCGACTGCTCGCGCAGACCATTCCCGGCGCACGGCTTGCACAGTTCGACAGCCCGAATCACTTCATGCTGGCCGAAGAGCCGGCCTGGGCCCGTTTCGTCGAGACCCTGCACGACTTCTTGCCGCGCGGCTCCACCGTTCACGGCGCGTTTGTGGCGCTCACTGCGCGCGAACGCGAATTGCTCGAATTCATGGCGCGGGGGCTGGACAACCACCAGATAGCGGCCCACATGGGCATCAGCGAGAAGACTGTACGCAATCACGTATCCAGCGTATTCGACAAGCTTGCCGTCGAGTCCCGTGCACAGGCCATCGTCGTCGCCCGGGAAGCGGGCTACGGCATCTTGCCATCGCGCGCTTGATCCCGGGCGGGACAACGGTCCTGGCGTTTCGCAGCCGCCGGAGCGAATGTCGGGACCGTGGCCTCATGCGCGATTGCGCGTCCGTGGCGATCATTTGATCCAACCCGGCCTGTGGCCGGTCCAGATCGAAGGAGTCCGTCATGTGTCCCCATCTCCTCCTGCTCAACCGCCCGCGCCGATACGCTTCCACCATACTGCTGTGTCTGATCGCGGGTGGCGCGTTCGCCGCGCCTGATCTTGCCCAGACCGATGGGCCCCGACCAGTCTCCGTCGAGGAACTGAAAGTAGCCTATCTGAACTGCAACCGCGAGGCCGTCGCGGGTAGGCTGGATCACGGCACCATCCAGGGGTGCTCGGTGGTGTACGAGGCGCTCAAGGAGAAAGCCTTTGGTGGCGAATTCGCCAGATTGTTGGCATGGTCGCGGGCGCAGGAAGTTGCGTCCGAGCGCCTGCTGCGGACTGACGCTGATCGGCGGTAGTCGGCGGGACGGGCCGGTTCAAGGCTTGTCACTCGCTGACATCCGGCACCAACCGCGGCGGGCCGCCGATCTTGCTTGAAACGAGGCTGGAAGGCTCGCCCGTCGGTGCCGGCAAACGGCAAACGGCAGAGCGCCGCGTCAGTTCGGTCGTCACGCGCCATCGTTGTCGTGGTCGACGGCCATCACGCTGCAACGGGCCGTCGCCATTTTCCCTCTGTCGGCAGCGCCATCCGGTCGCTGCCAAGGATGTTCATCACGCGCTTGAGGTTGTAAGCCAGCACGTGAAGGCTCATTTCAGTCGCGACGTTTGGCAGTCGTCGGGTCATGAAGTGCGCTGAGCCCATCCAGTACTTGATTGTTCCGAAGACGTGTTCGACGGTTCGCTTACGCACCGCCATGGCACTCGGCCTGCGGTCCAGTCGGCGTTGCACAGTATCGAGTACTGCCTCA
>JBFIDI010000526.1:0-3916 GCA_041581405.1 Burkholderiaceae bacterium | reverse complement strand
CGCCGTGGACAACCCTGCGCCACAGCCCCCGTATCAATCACTTGAAAGGGAGGGTAGTCCAGTGAGCCTGTATGCCGCGTTGTGTTCGCGTGTCCTGTTCCCGATGCACGAGCGCATCAAGGGGCACGACTCGGTCGATCGCATGCATCACCTCGAGTCCAGCCAGTGGTGGAGTGCCGATGTGTTGCGCGAAGCGCAGGCCCGTCGCCTGAATGCCTTTCTGGTCGAGATCGGCGAACGGGTTCCCTACTATCGGGAGTTGTTCCAGCGTTTGCACTTCGATCCGGCAGGTGTGCGATCCACACGCGATCTGGCGCAACTTCCCCTGCTGAGCAAGAGCACGATCCGAGACAACGTCGAGCGCCTGATGGCCCGTGACCATGGTCCGTTGACGCGTTACAACACGGGAGGATCCTCGGGAGAGCCGCTCATCTTCTATATCGGGAAGTCGCGCAAGAGCCATGACGTCGCGGCCAAGTGGCGCGCAACGCGCTGGTGGGGTGTGGATATCGGCGACAAGGAACTCGTCGTATGGGGTAGTCCCGTAGAACTGAACACGCAGGACCGCATCAAGCGTCTGCGCGATGGCATCATGCGCAGCCACTTGTTGCCGGCGTTCGAGATGTCGCCCGAGAACCTGGACCATTTTGTCGCAACGATTCGCGACGTCCGCCCGACCATGCTTTTCGGATACCCGTCCAGCCTGTCCTTGATCGCACAACATGCGCATGCCCGCGGCGTCGGGCTCGACGATCTCGGTATCAAGGTGGCGTTCGTGACATCCGAGCGGTTGTACGATGAACAACGGGCCACCATCGCGGACGCCTTTGGATGCCCGGTTGCGAACGGATATGGGGCCAGGGATGCCGGTTTCATCGCCCACGAATGTCCGTCGGGCAACCTGCACATCTGCGCCGAGGACCTGGTGGTCGAGACGGTGCGGCCGGACGGAACCGTCACGGCGGAAGGCGAAGCCGGCGAAATCGTCGTGACGCACATGGCGACCACCGATTTCCCGTTCGTCCGATACCGCACGGGAGATGTCGGTACGCTCAGCGACAAGTCATGTGATTGCGGAAGAGGCTTGCCGATCCTGCAGGAGGTGCAGGGACGCACGACGGACTTTGTGGTTGCCCGTGACGGCACGATCATGCATGGACTGGCCCTGATCTATACCGTGCGGGACCTGCCCGGCGTGGAGCGGTTCAAGGTCGAGCAGATGACGCGCGACCACACGGTCGTGCATGTCGTGGCCGGTGAGGCTTTCGGCGAGGCGCAGGCGTCTCAGATCGTTCGTGATTTCAAGGAGCGGCTGGGCCGGGACGTCCGTATCGATGTGCTGCGTGTTCCGCAGATCGCCAACGAGCGTTCGGGCAAGTTTCGATACGTGGTGAGCCATGTGAAGCCAGCCGCCAGTTCCGGGAGTGGATCTCTTGCGTGACATCGCACTGACTCTGTTCGTGATCGGCGTGTTCCCGTACGCGATACGGCACCTGTGGGCCGCCGTGCTGCTCTGGACCTGGCTCAGCATCATGAATCCCCACCGGTTGACGTTCGGGTTCGCCTATTCGTTGCCGTTTGCCCTGGCGGCCGCGGCCGCGGCCTTGATCGCCTTGATCATCAACCGCGACAAATTGCAGATCCGATGGGAACCGCCCATCGTGTTCCTGGCCATGTTCGTGTCGTGGATGTGCGTGACGACGGCATTCGCCTATTACGTCTCCGACTCGTGGGTGCAGTTGGTCAAGGTCTTGAAGATCCAGCTCATGACCCTGGTCGCGTTTGCCGCATTGCGCGAACGCAAACATATCGAACTGTTCCTGTGGGTCAACGCCTTGTCCATCGGATTTTTCGGCGTCAAGGGTGGCATCTTCACCATCACGACTGGTGGCGGAGGACGGGTGTGGGGGCCGGGCGGTTTCATCGGTGGAAACAACGAAATCGGGCTTGCGATCGTCATGACCATCCCGTTGCTCAACTATCTGCGCACGGTCGCCACCCGCAAATGGCTCCGGCTGGGCCTGCTGGTGGCGATGATGTTGTGCGCCGCTGCCGCGCTGGGGACGCAGTCTCGCGGTGCCTTCCTGGCGATTTTCTCCATGATGACCGTGTTGTGGTTTCGCTCGAACAACAAGTTCGTCTCGGCGGTGGGACTGGTGATTTTCGCCATGCTGTTGCTGGGCTTCATGCCCGAGACCTGGTGGGACCGGATGAACACCATCCGGAACTATGAACAGGACGGCTCTGCGATGGGTCGCATCAATGCATGGTTGATGGCGTTCAATCTGGCAAACGATCACCTCTTCGGCGGTGGCTTCCAGGTCTATACACCGTACATATTCTCCTTGTACGCGCCGGATCCACTCGACGTGCATGCCGCGCACAGCATCTATTTCCAGGTACTGGGCGAGCATGGATGGATTGGCCTGTTCCTGTATCTGGGGGTTTTCATCAGCGCTCTGGCCATTGCGCGGAATATCCGCAAGGAGTCAGCCAAGAGGCCGGAGACACAGTGGTTGTTCCATCTGGCAGGCATGTGCCAGGTGTCCCTGGTGGGTTTTGCCGTCGGTGGCGCATTCCTGAGCCTTGCCTATTTCGACCTTCCGTACAACATCGTGGTCGTGCTGGTCGTGGCCCAGCGTTGGTTGCGCGACAAGCAATGGGAAAACGAAACGCAAGGCGCGTTCGGAGCGCTCGACCCGCACAGTGAGATTCGCAAGGAAGTCAAGAAGAGGATACCCAGATGGTCCTGAAAGGCGTGGCTCGACTGCTGGCGCCATCCGGGCCGCAAGCCCGGTTGTCCATATTGATCTTCCATCGTGTATTGCCGGCCGTGGATCCACTGTTTCCGGGTGAGCAAACTGCGAGTCGTTTCGACGAGACCTTGCGCTGGGTCGGACGCTGGTTTCGTGTGTTGCCGCTGGACGAAGCGGTCGCGAGGCTCGCCGACGGGACGTTGCCATCACGCCCTGCCGCGATCACCTTCGACGATGGTTACGCCGACAACGCAACCCAGGCCTTGCCGCTGCTGCAGCGCCATGGGATGAGCGCAAGCTTTTTCGTCGCCACTTCGTTCCTCAATGGTGGACGCATGTGGAACGACAGCATCATCGAGTCAGTCCGCCTGTGCAAGAAGGCAAGTCTCGATCTGCGAGACGCGGGTCTGGGCCTGCATGCTCTGGGCTCGGTCGCGCAGCGCCAGGCCGCGATCGGGAGCCTGATCGAGCACATCAAGTATCTCGACGCCGATGCTCGCCTGGATGCCGTTGCGCGTGTGGAGCATCAGGCCGAGGTGCGACTGCCGACCGATCTGATGATGACCGACATGCAGGTGCGACAACTGCGTGATGCGGGCATGCAGATCGGTGCGCATACGTGCAGTCATCCCATTCTCGCGCGCCTGCCGGACGCGGCTGCACGGCAGGAGATCATGGACGGCAAGGCGGCGCTGGAGTCGATCGTCGCGGCTCCGGTCACCTTGTTCGCCTATCCCAATGGCAAACCGAACAAGGATTACCTGGCGGCGCATACCCGCATGGTGAAGGACGCCGGTTTCACGGCCGCCGTGTCCACGGCGCATGGAGTCTCGACGTCGGCATCCGACCTCTACCAGTTGCCACGCTTCACGCCCTGGAACCGCACACGCATGCGATTCGGCCTCAGCCTGCTTGCCAACCTGCGCCAGACGCGTGCCGAGGTCGTCTGACCGGACCGTGCACGGCTCACGCGTTACGGCCTCCCGGCATTGCCCCCGCGGCTTTTGCGCTACCCGATGCGATACGCAGGGGCCTTTGCGGCAAGCCACTGCTCCAGCATCATCAGGATCCAGACCATTTCGCCAAAATAGCCGGGGTGTTCGGGCAGGCGCTCGGTGAGCAGTGTCTGAATGAACTCGCGGCGAACGATGCCGCGGTCG
>JBFIDI010000525.1:0-3919 GCA_041581405.1 Burkholderiaceae bacterium | reverse complement strand
TCGGGTATCGGCGCCGATCGTGATGCTGCGTTCGGCCTGGGTCGCCTCGATGGCGGTTCCGAGCCGGAAGTCGGCCGACTGCGCATGGCTGACCGGCAGGGCGCCGGCAAGGCTGAAGATGGCGAACGCCATCGCGGGTATCAGTTTATTCATCTGGAAACACTCCTGGCGCGGGATGCGCGATGACGGACGGCGGGGGCGTGGCCCTGCCGATTGCCGTCGATGCTAAACGGCCGACGTACTTCATGTATTGCCCCTTTCGGGGTAGGGGACACCGTGTCGGATGGGATTTGCGAGCGCCCATGCCCCTGCATCAGACCCGGGCCGGCACGACGTCGAGCAGGGCGGTGCGGGCGAACGCCCCGGCCGCCGCAAAATGGTCCCAGCGCTCGATGCTGCAACGGCCGGTGGCGGCGTCCGCGCCCCAGCGCAACACGTTGACCGAATTGGGCGCCGCCTCGCGCAATCGGTCCGACACCGCGGTTCCGGCCTGGACCACCCACAACGGACGGGGCAGGCCGGGGGGACTGGCCACGTACGGCAGGTGGATGTGACCGCCCAGCACCAGGTCGGCGCCAGCCTGCGACCAGCGCGCCAGCGCATGCGCCGAGCCGCGCAGCCGGTTCACGCGGTCTTCGGGGCGGGTCACGGCCGCGGGCTGGTGGACCACGACCAGGCGCAGCTGCGCCGTGTCCGCACGCTCGAGCAGCCGGGTGACCCGCTCGACCTGGGCCGGCGACACCTGGCCGTGCTTGTGGCGCCAGGCCCGCGTGGTGTTGACGCCCACCACCAGCAGGTCGCTGCAGCGGAACACCGGTTCGAGGTCGGAGCCGAACGCGGCGGCATGCCGTGCATACGGGCGTCGAATCCGTGTCCACAGGTCGTACAACGGGATGTCGTGGTTGCCGGCAATGGCCAGCACCGGTGCCTCCAGCCGGTCGATGAAGGCACGGGCGGCCCGGAACTGCTCGGGACGCGCGCGCTGCGTGATGTCGCCCGACAACACGAGAAGGTCCGGCTGCAGCTGCCGCGCCAGTTCCACCAGCGCCTCGGCGACCGGCGGCTGCTCGGTGCCGAAATGCGTGTCCGACAGGTGCAGCACCACACTCATCCGTCGCCGCCCTCCCTGTCGCCGCGCGTCGCGCCGGCCATCAGCTGCAGCGGCTGCTGGTGCACCCGGAACTCGAGTGGCGCCGACATGCGGGTCACCTCGCCGTCCAGCGCGACCTTGACCCGGCGCCGCCCCAGCGGGAACGGCGACAGGCGCACCGTCATCCCGGTACACCGGAAATGCTGGATGCTCGGCGCCTCGCCCAGGGTTCCGAGCGCGCCATGCGCCATGAGTCCGATCATCTCCAGCGTGCCCACCGGGCGCAGCATGATGGCCGTGAGGCGACCCGGTTGCGAACCGGCCTCGGCGGCCGCGGGGTGGCGCAGGTCCGACGGCAGGCCCAGCTGGGCCAGTTGCAGCGGGTTGTTTCCGACGAACAGCGTCAGCGTACGGACGATGCGGCGTCCCTCGCCGGTGTCCAGTTGCAGCCGCAGGCGGCGTTGCGCCCGCAGCAAGGTGACGATTCCGGCGCCGAAGGCCACCCAGCGGTTGCGACCGAACCGGGCCTTGTAGGCCTCGCGGTCCTGCAGCAGATCGGGATACAGGCCCAGGCTGGCGTTGACCAGGAACAGGTGCCCGTTGACGGCCGCGACCTGCACCGGTCTCGCCCGTGCGCGCAGCAGGGCACGCACGGCCTGCCCGGGGTCGTCGGGAATGCCGTGTGTGCGGGCAAAGTAGTTGAACGTGCCCTGGGGCACGATGCCCAGCGGGCATCCGGCCGCGTGCGCGGCGCTTGCCACCGCATTGATCGTGCCGTCGCCGCCGACGGCCACCAGCACGCCGCCGCTCGCCGCGGCCCGCGCGGCCGCGCGCCGGGCCGTGGCCACCAGGTCGGCGGGTTCGCAGAACAGCAACTCGCCGGTGCGCCGGCTCTCGCGCAACACCGTGTCGATGACGGCGGCCCTGGATCGTGCGTCGCTGCTGCCCGCCGCCGCGTTGATGACGAACCGCAGCGGGGCGGCGTCGGGGTGGGGCGGGGGATGCGCAGCCATGGTGCCGTCAGCGCCTGGAGCGCCCCGGCCCGCCATGGCAACGCGCCGGTGTCATCATGCGGCCTGCGCCGGGTCGGGATGGAACGGCACCGGCGACATCGGTGTGCTGCGGTCGGTCAAAACGCGGTCGTGATCGCGTCGCACACGGTGTAGTGGTCGTCGACGACCGGCATCCAGCGCCACTTGTCGAACGTGGTGCAGGGGTGGGAGATACCCAGGCCGACCCGGTCGCCGACCTGCAGCGCGAGCGGCGCGGCATCGGAGCTGCGCAGGTAGGCATGCTGGTCGTTCAATCCGGTGACCGACCATTCGGCGGGTACCGGCAGCACCGATTCGCTGCCATGGCGACAGAACCAGACCGGGATCGGCATCGTCACGTCGAACGACAGGTCGCGTTTGCCCGCCGCCAGGATGGCCAGGCCCGGCTCGGGGCGCGACTGCACGGTGGCCCAGACCTCGAGCGCCGACTGCAGGCCGTGGCCGCAGGACAGGCGCGTGTTCATCACGGTCATCATGCGCTTGTAGCTGCCGTGGTCGTAGGTCACGTAACACCCCGAACGCAGCAGGGCGCGAACCGGGCGCGACAGCGCCGGGCGCATGTGCCGCGCCACCAGGTCGAAGATCGACGAGCCGCCGGCGCTGATGATGATCTCGGGATGGGCGAACATGCCGCCCGCATCGCATTCCTGCGCGATGGCGACGACCCGGGCCATCAACGCGTCGGCCAGCTTCGCGTCCTGCTCCGAGTCGCCCTTGGCCCACAGGCCCTCGTAACACTCGATGCCGACCAGCTGCGTCGCCTCGCTGGCGTGCAGCAGGTGGGCCAGTTGTTGTGCGCTGACCAGGTCACGGCAACCGGTGCGCCCGCCGTCGAGTCCGACCTCGAGCAGGACCTCGAAGGCCTGGCCGGCGCGCGAGCGGCCGAACCATTGCTCGATCAGCTCGAGCTGGCGGATCGAGTCGACCAGGAACACGATGCGCAGGTCGGCAAACTGCCGGCGCAGCTGCGCGATGGCGTCCAGGTCGGCATCGTTCAGGACCTGGTTGGCGATCAGGCAATTGCGCACGCCGGCATCGATGCCCACGCGTGCCTGGCCGACGGTGGCGAAGGTGATGCCCCAGGCGCCGGCCTGCATCTGGCGCTGGACCAGCTGAGGGGACATCGTCGTCTTGCCGTGCGGCGCCATGTCGGCGCCGTGCTCGCGCGCGAAACCCTGCATCCAGTGCAGGTTGGCCGCCAGCGCGTCGCGCCGGATCACGGCCAGCGGCAGCGGCAGGTCGCCGCGCAACACGTTCCAGCCCTGGGCACCGATGGCCGATCGGCGCAATGGCGCCTGCCGGTGCGGAAAACCCTTGAAGCCGGAGTCGATCAGGGGGTCGGTGTAGTCTGGCATGCGTGCTCCCGTGTCGTGATGGACAGGCTCCCCGCGGGCGTCTTTCAGTACTGCGGCCGATGCCGGACGATGGTGTCGCGCACGGCCTGCGAGACGGCGAATCCGTCGCCATGGCGCTGCGCCAGCGCATCGGCGCGCTGCAGGAAGGCGTCGATGCCCATGCCGTAGATGAACTGCATCGCGCCGCCCGTCCAGGCGGGAAAGCCGATACCGAAGATCGAGCCGATATTGGCGTCATGTACGGCAGTCAGGACCTCTTCGTGGAGGCAACGCGCGGTCTCGATCGCCTGGCGATACAACAACCGGTCCTTGACGTCCTGCAGTTCCCAGGCGTGCCCGGGCTTCTCGAACAGGCGCTGCAGTTCCGGCCACAGGCGCTTCCTGGCACCCTTGTCGGCCGGGTAGTCGTAGAAACCGCCGCC
>JBFIDI010000524.1:0-3924 GCA_041581405.1 Burkholderiaceae bacterium | reverse complement strand
GGTAACGCTGGGGCACGCGCACTTCGTCGAAATGGATCAGGCCGGTGTCGCTGGCGTGCATGCCGATCTTGCGGATCTTCTTCGCCTTCTCGATACCCTTGCTGTCCATCGGCACCATCACCAGCGACTTGTTCCGGTGCTGCGGGCCGTCGCCGGTGTTGACCAGCATGCACATCCAGTCGGCCTGCAGGCTGTTGGTGATCCACATCTTCTGGCCGCTGATGACGTAGTCGTCGCCGTCCTTGCGCGCATGGCTCCTGATCGCCGCCACGTCGCTTCCGGCACCGGGTTCGCTGACGCCGATACAGCCCACCATGTCGCCGGCGATCGCCGGCGTCAGGAACTGCTGGCGCAACTCGTCGCTGCCGAAACGCGCCAGCGCCGGTGTGCACATGTCGGTCTGCACGCCGATGGCCATCGGAATCGCGCCACAGTCGATGTGGCCCAGCGTCTCGGCCATCGCCAGCGCATACGAATAGTCCAGGCCGCTGCCGCCATAGGCCTCGGGCTTCGTCAGCCCGAGCAGGCCCAGCTGCCCGAGCTTCCTGAACACCTCGTGCGCGGGGAAGATCTCTGCCGCCTCCCATTCGTCCACGTGGGGGTTGATCTCCGCGTCGATGAACCGCTTGAGCGTGTTCTGGATCTCTCGGTGTTCGTGCGTGTATTGCATGCGGCATGTCTCCCGAATCTGGGGTCGAGTCTACTGGTCCAAGAGCCGGGGCGTCACCGCGCGGTGAAAACCGTCGAACGGCTGCACGGCCGCTCGCGCGGCCGCCTGCGGCGTCGGTTGCTTGACGTCCCATCCCAGGCGCACCTGCGGGCGTCCGCCGTCGATGCGCAAGGTGGTGCCGGTGATGAAGGATGCGGCCGCGCTGAGCAGGAACACGATGCCGGCCGAGGTTTCCGCCTCGTTGCCGAAGCGCCCCAGCGGAACCGTCCCGGCCATGGCGCGCAGGTGCGGGCCGAACTCGGGCGGATAGTGGTCCATGCCGCTGGAGGCGATATACCCCGGTGCCACCGCATTGACCCGCACGCCCTGGTGCGCCCACTCGGCCGCGGCCGTCTCGGTGAAGCTGACCATGCCGGCGCGCGCCGCGCCGCTGTGGCCCATGCCCGGCATCGAGCCCCACATGTCGGCCACGATGTTGACGATGGCGCCGCCGTGTGCACGCATGCTCTGCAGGTAACACTCGCGCGCCACCAGGAAACCACCGGTCAGGTTGGTGTCGATCACCGCCTGCCAGCCCTTGGCCGATATCGCCTCCAGCGGCGTGATGTATTGCCCGCCGGCGTTGTTGACCAGGCCGTCGATGCGGCCATGCGACGCGACGACCTGCGCCACCGTCGCACGCACCGCGTCTTCCTGCCGGATGTCGCAGGGCGCGGTGTCCGCGTGTCCGCCGTCGTCGGTGATCTCCTGCTGCACGGCCTGCAGCTTCTCCGGCTTGCGCCCGACCAGCACCACCTGCGCGCCCAGCGACGCCAGTTCGTGCGCGGTGCAGCGGCCGATGCCCGATCCGCCCCCGGTGACGACGACCACCTTGCCGGCGAACAGCCCGGGCCTGAATGCGGATGCGAATCCCATGTTGTCTCCTGTCTGTCTGACCGTTCGGCCCGGCGCGCCGGGCCGACGGCCTATTCTGCCGGACGATACGCGGCAATCGCCGCGTCGCCGTGTTTCTCCAGCTGCGCGATGCCGTGGCGGTATCCGGCGTCGACGATGCGGTCGAATTTCGACCACTCCAGCATGCCGAACGCATAGACGGCGGGCGCGAACGACAGGTCCACCAGCGACTGCGACTCCTGCTGGCGCGCATAGCTGTACATGACGCTGGTGTTGAGCAGCAGCGAGGTCAGCGAGGGCAGGCGGTAGCGCCGCGCGCGGCCGCGCAAGCGGTCGCGCATCAACTCCAGCGCACCGGGCACCTCGTCGAGTTCGTAGCGCAGGCCGCGGTCGCGCAACAGGTCGACGCCGATGATGCGGGCCGCGCCGCGGCGGTCCATCACGTCGGTCGGAAAGTTGTTGAAGGTGCCGCCATCGATATGCAACTCGCCGTCGAGCATGACCGGCGGCAGGGCCCCGGGAATGGACACGCTGGCACGGATCGACTTGGCCAGCGGTCCGCGCGTGTGCACCGCCTCGCGCGCCGCCGAGTAGTTGCTGGTGATGCAGAAGTAGCTCTTCCACAGGTCTTCGATGTCGATGTGCTGCCCGCGGCTGTCCACGACGGCCGAGTCGATGATGCGCCGCAGCCGCTTGCCGCTGATCAGCGATATCAGCGGCACCATGTTGTAGTCGCCGGTCGGGTTCTCGCGGAACGCGGCGCGTGCCGCATCGATCATCTCCCGGGCCGGGATGTCCATGCCGCCAAATGCCGCCATCACGGCACCGATGCTGGTACCGCCGACCATGTCGAAGCAGATGCCCGCCTCCTCCAGCGCGCGCATCACGCCCAGGTGCGCAAAGCCGCGCGCGCCGCCGCCCGACAACACCAGGCCAACCGTGTTGCGGCTGACCACACGCGCCAGCCGCTGCCAGTCCCGCGCCACGCCGCGGCGCACATGGACGTGGGTGGACAGGTGCCGCGCGTCGAGCCAGCGCGCGGTCGCGGTCGGCGAACGGCGGCCGTCCGGATGCAGCAGCACCAGCGTCTGCTGCGCCTCGCCATCGTCGTTCGCATCATGCAGCCCGACCTCGTTCGGGTGCGGCTGCGGCGGCTCGTCGGCGTCGGCCACCAGCAGCAGCTCGTCGCAATGGCGGATGCAGCGCTGCGTCCATTCGGTGCGCGTGGGGTCGGCGACGAAGACGACGAAGTCATGGCGTGCCTCGATCTTGTCCAGCCATACCGTGACCTGCCGCGAGCGCACGATGTCGGCACGCGTGGCCTGCGCCACGCCGGGCTCGCCGAGCTGCTCGTCCATGCGGTGCGAGGTCATGACGGTGGTGTCGCCATGGACCTGCAGCCGCCGCGCCAGGGACTCGGCGAACGCCCCGAGGTCGACGTTGCGGGTGATGCCCAGCACGCCGACGATGACCGGCTTGGTCGCCGGCGTGCGGCCGCTGTTGACGCGCTTGAACCGTTCGATGACCTGGCGCGTCATGTTCAGCGACACCAGCGGATAAGCCAGCAGCAGTTCGCGGAACACGGCCTTGGAAAAACGCGCCAGTACGCTGTCGCGGATCGCGGTGACGGTCGCGGTGCGCGGCTCGCCGGTGAAGAAGGCCATCTCCCCGACCGTCTCGCCACGGGCGATTTCCCCGAGCACGGTCCGCACGCCGGTGGCGTCGACCGAGCAGGCCCGCAGGCGGCCGCTGACGACGAAGAACAGGCATTCGTCGGGATCCTCCTGCCGGAACAGCACCTCGCCGCCGCCGAGTTCGACCCATTCGACGCGCGGCAACACATGCCCGAGCATCTCGGGATCGAACGCCCCGAACACCGTCGTCAGTCCGTCGATCAACATGCCGTGGTGGGCATCCAACAATTCGTCTGGCGAACGCAAGGGCATGGACGGTTTCGGTTCCGTGGTCGACACTGGCCGCAACAGCCGTGCGGGGGACCGCGCAGTCTACGCCAGGACGGGCGGCGCTTCGCGCCTCAATCGACGAAGAAGTCGGGAATGAAGTCCTGCGTGCCCGGTGTCACCGCATACGGATCCAGGTCGGTGATGCCGTGTGCGGCCAGCAATTCGTCATCGATGTAGAAATTGCCGGTGTTGCCGCTGTCGCTGGTCAGCACCAGGTAGGCGGCATCGGCCAGGATCTCCGGCTTGCGGCAACGCGCCACGTCGACGCCGGGAATCATCTGCAGCGCGGCCGTGGCAATCGCGGTACGCGGCCACAGGCTGTTGACCCCGATGCCGTATTTCAGGAACTCGCCGGCATGGCCCAGCGTGCACATGCTCATGCCGTACTTGGCCATG
>JBFIDI010000523.1:0-3940 GCA_041581405.1 Burkholderiaceae bacterium | reverse complement strand
GCTGGCCGTGGTCGCGGCCAGCGTGTTCGTCGCCGGCATGCTGGTGGGCGCCGACAGCATGAGCCGCGCCGTCGGCGTGCCGACCTTCATCGCCGACGTCATCGTCGCCGCCTCGCTGATCGCGGTGCTGGTGGCAACGCTGCTGACGCAATACCGGGTGCGCAGATCATGAGCTGCGCCGGGCCGCCCCAAGCAAGCTCGCACCGCAGCGCGCAGCGCGGAGGTCTCTCCATGAGCGCCGCGCCGGCCCGCCCCAAGCTAGCGCGCACCGCAGCGCGCAGCGCGGAGGTCTCTCCATGACCGAAGTGCTCGACATGCTGGCGCAACCGGCGTTCTGGATCGCCGTGCTGCGCATCGCCACGCCGCTGATCCTGGGCACGCTGGGCGTGTTGTTGTGCGAACGCGCCGGCGTGCTGAACCTGGGCATCGAAGGCATCATGGTCGCCGGCGCATTTGCCGGCTGGCTGGCGGTCTACGGGGGCGCCTCGTTGTGGACCGGCGTGCTGGTGGCCGCGCTGACCGGTGCCGTGTTCGGACTGCTGCACGCCTTTCTTACCGTGTCGCTGGCGCTGTCGCAACATGTCTCCGGCCTGGGCATCACGCTGCTGGCGACCGCGCTGAGTTATTACGGCTACCGTGTCAGTTTCCCCAAGGTCTCGACACCACCGACGGTGGAGCCGTTCGCCGACATGGCTTGGCTCGGCATCCCGGTGCTGGCCCAGCAGACGCCGCTGACCCTGCTCGCCCTGGTGCTGGTGCCGCTGCTGGCCTACGTGCTGTACCGCACGCCGGTCGGACTGGCGGTGCGCATGGTCGGCGAGAACCCGCAGGCCGCCGAAGGCCAGGGCGTGTCGGTGGCCGCCGTGCGCACCGGGGCGATCGTCGCCGGCTCGGCGCTGATGGGCGTGGCCGGCTCGTTCCTGACACTGTCGGCCTTCAACGCGTTTTTCTTCAACATGGTCAACGGCCGCGGCTGGATCTGCGTCGCGCTGGTGGTGTTCGCTTCCTGGCGGCCCGGCAAGGCCTTGCTCGGCGCCGTGTTGTTCGCGTTCTTCGATGCGCTGCAGCTGCGGCTGCAGCAATCGGGCGGCGCCACCTTGCCCTACCAGATGTACCTGATGCTGCCCTATGTGTTGTCGATCGCCGCGCTGGTGCTGGTCGCGCGCAAGGCGAGTTACCCGCAGGCCTTGATGAAACCGTACCGCAAGGGAGAACGCTGATGAAAGACGCCCCCCGTCTGTCCGGTTTCACTGCGTGTAAACCGGCCGAACCCCCCACTGGGGGGCGGGCCGGCCGCTTCGGAGCGGCCGTGCGCGGCGGCCCCTGGGCTGGGCTGCTCCGCGGCCACTCGACCTTTCGTGCCCCTTGGGGACGCGCAGCGTCATGGAGGGCAGAGATGGTCTCGCACCATGACCCGGCCGGCATAATGGCCGACCACCGCGCAATGACATGGCCACACACCGCGCCGCATGCGGGCCTGCGCCGTCCGGCGCCTGACAAGAACCTCTGAGAAATCGTGATGACCGTGGCATCCCCCGAAACGAATCCGGCAACCCTGGCGGTCGACGTCAAGAACGCGTCGCTGATCTACAACCCGCACAGCGATGCTCCGGTGCATGCGCTGAGCAACGTCGACCTGGCCATCGAGCCCGGGCAGTTCGTCTCGCTGATCGGCCCCTCGGGTTGCGGCAAGACCACCTTGTTGCGCGTGATCGCCGACCTGGAGCACATCACCTCGGGCAGTGCGCTGGTCAACGGCGTGTCGCCACACGAGGCCCGCCTGTCGCGGGCCTACGGCTACGTGTTCCAGGCGCCGGGCCTGTTCCCGTGGCGCACGGTGCTGGGCAACGTCAAGCTGCCGTTGCAGATCCACGGCCGCAGCGCCGCCGAATGCGAATCCATCGCGCGCGAGCAGCTGCAACGCGTCGGCCTGGCCGGCTTCGAGTCCAAGTACCCGTGGCAACTCTCGGGCGGCATGCAGCAACGGGTGTCGATCGCCCGCGCCTTGTCGTTCGAGCCGCGCATCCTGATGATGGACGAGCCCTTCGGCGCGCTGGACGAGATCACCCGCGACCGGCTCAACGAACAGCTGCAGCAGCTGTGGCAACGCGAGCGCCGCACCGTGGTGTTCGTGACCCACTCGATCGCCGAGGCGGTCTACCTGTCGAGCCGCATCGTCATCATGTCGCCGCGGCCCGGGCGCATCGTCAAGGTCATCGATTCGCCGCTTCCCGACGAACGTACGCTGGACATGCGCGACTCGTCCGAATTCGTCCAGGTCGCGCACGAGGTGCGCGAGGCACTGGCCCATGGCCATGACGAATAAGCAAGGCGCCGACAGCCGCATCGCGGCGCTGGCCCACCAGGGCGTGCCGATCGCGGTCGTGCTGGCGCTGATCGTGCTGGCCTGGTACGGCCTGGCGGTCGCGCTCAATGCCCAGGGCGCGATCGAACGCGACCTGTCCGACGTGCAGTGGAACTGGCAACAACTCGTGGCCACGACCTGGGCCATGGAGCGCCCGGTGCTGCCGGCGCCGCACCAGGTCGCGCTGGACCTGTGGGGCAGCATCACCGGCTGGCCGCTGGGTTCGCCGCGCAACCTGCTGTTCCACGCGGCCGTCACCGCGGAGTCGACGCTGGTGGGCTTCGTCATGGGCACGGCACTCGGGCTGCTGCTGTCGATCGCCATCGTGCATTCGCGTACCCTGGACCGTGCGCTGCTGCCGTGGATCGTCGCGTCGCAGTCGGTGCCGGTACTGGCGATCGCGCCCATTGTGCTGGTCATCCTGGGATCCATCGGGCTGACCGGCGTGGCGCCCAAGGCGGTGATCGCGATGTACCTGAGTTTCTTTCCGGTCACCGTGGCGATGGTGCAGGGGCTGCGCTCGCCGCAGGTGATCGAAACCGAGATGCTGCACACCTACGCCGCCACGCCGTGGCAGGCCTTGTGGATGTTGCGCCTGCCGGCGTCCCTGCCCTTCCTGTTCCCGGCGCTGCGTATCGGCGTCGCGGCCAGCCTGGTCGGCGCCATGGTCGCCGAACTGCCGACCGGCGCCCAGGCCGGCCTGGGTGCCCGGCTGCTGACCGGCTCGTATTACGGCCAGACGGTCCAGATCTGGTCGGCGCTGGTGATGTCGGCGGTGCTGGGCCTGGTGCTGACCGCGGCCATGGCCGGCCTCGAATACCTGGTGTTGCGCCGCAGGAGGCAGGCATGAACGGCGCAGACACCAAAGCCCCCGATGGCAAGGCCACGGCCGTGCTGGTCGCCGTCTCGTTCGCGCTCGCTCTGGCGCTGATGTTCTCGCCGCTGGCCACGCCCGAGGCGCCGGTCGGCATCGCGTTCTGGAGCGCCACCGCCGTGCTCGCCGTGCTGGCATCGGTCGGCATCCGCCGCGTGGCGGCGATCCAGGGCACCGGCAGCGGCTTCTACGCCAGCATGACGGCAGCCTTGTTCGGTATCTGGATCGTATATTTCTGGCAGTTGCTGGTGGTCGCGGCCGAGGTGCCGCGGGTGCTGCTGCCCTCCCCGGCGCTGATCGTCGCGTCCTTGTGGGAGAACCTGGCCATGCTCGGCGGCGACTTCGTGCAGACCGTCGTGAAGGCCGTGCTGGTGGGCTGGGCGCTGGGTTGCGGCCTGGGTTTCCTGGTCGCGATCGCGATCGACCGGATGCCGTTCCTGCAACGCGGCCTGTTGCCGATCGCATCCTTGACCAGCGCCATTCCGCTGGTCGGCGTGGCGCCGATCGCGATCATGTGGTTCGGCTTCGAATGGCCGTCCAAGGCGGCGGTCGTCGTGCTGATGACGTTTTTCCCGATGCTGGTCTCGACGCTGGCCGGGCTGCAGGCCTCGCAGCGGCTCGAGCGCGAGTTGATGCACAGTTATGCCGCCAGCTACCTGCGCACCCTGTGGTCGCTGCGCCTGCCCTCGGCCGTGCCCTTC
>JBFIDI010000522.1:0-3942 GCA_041581405.1 Burkholderiaceae bacterium | reverse complement strand
GACGCTGGGCGGCTGCTCGTCGATCAACGGCATGATCTACATGCGCGGCCAGGCGCGCGACTACGACAACTGGGCCGCGCAGACCGGGCTGGCGGACTGGAGTTGGGAGCGTTCGTTGCCCGACTTCAAGGCCCACGAAGACCACTACCGCATGGATCCCGGTGCGGCTGCGAACGCTGCCGCTGGCGCGTTTCGCGAACTGCATGGAAACGGCGGTGAATGGCGCGTCGAGAAACAGCGGCTACGCTGGGATATTCTGGAGTCCTTTGCCGACGCGGCCGTGCAAGCGGGTATCGAACGCACCGATGACTTCAACCGGGGTGACAACGCCGGCGTCGGTTATTTCGAGGTCAACCAGAAGTCCGGCTGGCGCTGGAACGCGTCGAAAGCGTTTCTGCGGCCGGTGAAGTCCCGCCCCAACCTGACGATCTGGACCGAAGCCCATGTGCAGAAGCTGAACTTCCGATCCGGCCAAGGGGAGCCGGTGTGTACCGGCGCCGAGCTCGTGCATCAAGGCAATACGGTGACGGTATCGGCGCGTGCCGAAGTCATCCTGTCGGCCGGCGCCATCGGCTCGCCGCAGATTCTCCAACTGTCGGGCATCGGCGACGCGAACCACCTGCGCGGTCTGGGCATTCCCGTCGTGCTAGACGCGCCGGCCGTCGGCGCCAACCTGCAGGACCACCTGCAGATCCGCGCCGTCTACAAGGTGCAAGGCGCCAAGACGCTGAACACACTGGCCAACAGCCTGTGGGGCAAGGCCATGATCGGCATGGAGTACATGTTCAAGCGCTCGGGCCCGATGAGCATGTCGCCGAGCCAGTTGGGCGCCTTCACGAAGTCCGACCCGTCACAGCCGCACGCCAACCTCGAATACCACGTGCAGCCGCTGAGCCTGGGTGCGTTCGGTGAGGATCTGCACAACTTTCCGGCCTTCACGGCCAGCGTCTGCAATCTCAATCCCAGCAGCCGGGGTTCGGTGCGCATCGTCTCGCCGCAGGCCGGAACCGCGCCGGCCATCGCGCCGAACTACCTGAGCACCGACGACGACCGGCGCATCGCCGCCGAAAGCCTGCGCCAGGTGCGCGAGATCGTGCGCCAGCCGGCGCTGGCCAGGTACCAGCCCGAAGAATGGAAACCCGGTGTGCAATTCCAGTCGGACGACGAACTGGCCAAGCTGGCCGGCGACATCGCCAACACGATTTTCCATCCGGCCGGTACCGCAAAGATGGGCCGCGCCGACGATCCGACGGCGGTAGTCGATCCGTACCTGCGGGTACGCGGCGTACGGGGACTGCGCGTGGTCGATGCCAGCGTCATGCCCACCATCACCAGCGGCAATACGAACAGCCCGACACTGATGATCGCCGAGAAGGCGGCGCGCTGGATACGGCAGGAAGGCCAAGCCAACCGGGCACGGCCGACCATGCCCGTAGCAGCCTGAAGCCGACAGCGGGCGCGGGTCGCGGTGTCGGCGCCTGTGCCCCGCCTCTTTCCTTTGCGCGTCCTATACCGAATACTCGATCCAACTTTCGCTGCAGACCCTCATTACCATGGCCACTTCAGACAACCATCCACTTCCGCTGCATGAGGTCAAGGTCGTCGACTTCGGCCAATACATGGCGGGCCCCGCGGTTGCCATGATCCTGGCCGACCTGGGCGCGACCGTGGTGCACATCGACCCGCCAGGCGGGCCGTTGTGGCACAGCCCGGCCAACGCCACGCTGAACCGCAACAAGCTGATCGTCACGATCGACCTCAAGAGTCCGGAAGGCCTGGAGCAGGCGCTGGCGCTGATCGAGGAAGCCGACATCGTGGTGGAAAACTTCCGTCCCGGCGTGATGGCGCGCCTGGGGATCGACCTGTCTGCGATGCGCGAGACGCGCCCGGAACTGATCACATTGTCGATCCCTGGATTCGCGTCGAACGACGAATTGCGCCGGGAGTGGCGTGCCTTCGAGAGCGTGATCGCCGCGCAATCGGGCGTGTTCACCGACATGGGGCTGAACCGGGTGCTGATGGGCATCAACCCGTCGTTTTCGCCACTGCCGCTGGCATCGGCCTACGGCACGATGCTGGCCGCGTCGGCCGTGGTGCTGGCGCTGCAAGCGCGCGAACGCACCGGCCTGGGCGATCAGGTCGAGGTGCCGCTGGCCTCGGCGGTAATGGAAGGCCTGTGCTACAACTCGATCAAGATCGAGAACACCCCTGAGCGATACAAGACACAGCGCGAAAAGGAGATCGAGCGCCGGCGCACCGAAGGCCTTCCGATGAACCTCTCCTACGACGACCTTCAGGAGTTGCTCGATCCGTTCTACCGCAGCTACAAGTGCAAGGACGGCCGCATGTTCTATGTGGTCTGCCCAAGCCACAAACACCACGCCAAGCGCTGCCTTCAAGCACTGGGCCTGTACGACGAATTCGTGGCCGAGGGCCTGGGCGCGGAGGACGACACCTACCTGCCGGTCAGCGAGTGGAAAAGTGAGGTCTCGCTCGGCGTCTATCCACTGCCCAAGGCCTGGGCCGATCGCATCGCGGCGCGCATGAAGGAGGTCTTCATGACCCGCACCGCCAAGGAATGGGAGCGCATCTTCGGCCGCGGCAAGTTTCCCGGCGCGCCGCACCGCTGGCTGCAGGAATGGATCAACGACGACCATGCCGAGACCGCAGGCCTGATGGTCGAGGTCGACGATCCCGAATACGGCCATATGACCCAGCCCGGCCCGATGGTCTGGATGGAGGAAAGTGGCGAGGCCATGCTGCATCCGCGCGCGCGGCGCCACGTGGAGTTTTCGCATGCCTTGCGCACGCTGGCCGCAATAGAGACCAAGCTGCCGCGCGTACGCCAGAAAAATGCCCGCGACGGCTGGCTCGACGGTGTGCGCATTCTCGACCTGTGCAATGTCATCGCGGGTCCGCACTCGGTCGCCTACCTGGCGCGATTCGGTGCCAAGGTCATCAAGCTCGACCCGGCCAAGCCGTTCTACGACTGCTGGAACACGGTGATTTTCGGCATGTCGCACATGCGCGGCAAACGCTCGATGCTCACCGACATCTCGCGACCCGAAGGCCGCGCGATCTTCGAACAGTTGGTCAAGGCCAGCGATGTCATCGTCTGGAACGCACCGGACCGGCAGGTCCAGGCGATGGGACTGGATGCCGACAGCCTGAAGAAGCTCAACCCGGACGCCATCTTCTGCAAGCTCGACTGCTTCAGCGGGCCACGTCCCGGTCCGCGTTCCGGCTACCTCGGGTATGACGACTTGGTACAGGCCAGCACCGGCATCATGACCCGCTTCGGCGGATCCATGGACACGCCCGAGGAACATGCCCATGTGGGCACGATCGACGTGATGTGCGGCTTCGGTGGCTCGCTGGGTATCGCGGCTGCGCTGTACCAGAAACTCAAGACCGGCCGCACCGGCCGCCCGCGCACCTCATTGTCGGCGCTGAGCAACCTGGCGCAGATGCCGTTCTGCTACGACTATGCGCGCCGCGGCCTGTTTGACGAACCGGCCGGGCGCGAGGTGGTCGGATACGACGCCTTGTCCCGCTTCTACTACACCTCGTCTGACCGTTTCGTGCTGCTCAGCGCCTACGAAACAGACCTTCCGCGGTTCGAGAAGGTGCCCGGGCTCGAGGGTTTCTCGCAGGTGCCGGCGCAGGGGCGTGCCGCGTTCCTGGCCCATGCCTTCATGAACGCCCGCGCCGTGGACTGGGTGGAGCGCCTGCAGGCCGCCGACATCGGCGCCGCGATCTGCGAAAACATCGAGACCATCCGCGCCTACAACAGCCGTCCGGCAGACGGCACACCGGGAACGACGCAGGGCAGTTATGCGTTTTCGGTGTTCGCCGACCATCCGAGCGGCCATGCCGTCACACAGCTCGATCCGTTCGCCGTTCGTCCCCGCCGCGGCAAGATCTACGCGCTGGCGCCGGCCG
>JBFIDI010000521.1:0-3964 GCA_041581405.1 Burkholderiaceae bacterium | reverse complement strand
GTTTTTACCGACTAACGCAATGCAGCCGGCATCATCCCCAATAGGGTGGCGTGTCGTAGTGCTTGTGCACGGCGGTCTGCCAGCTGCGATCCGCAAAGTCCGGCCAGTGGTCCTTGTCGAACCCGTGTGCGTTCTCCAGTGCCTCCTTGGTCGTGTTCAAGGTGAAGGACTTGTCCTGCGCGTTCTGCTTCAGGGCAAGCAGCGGCACGGCGAACAACTTGCTGCCGATCCCCAGCAGACCGCCAAACGACACCACCGCATATGCAACACGGCCGGTCGTGATGTCGATCATCAGGTCCTTGATGTCGCCCAGGCTTTCGCCTGCAGGGCTCTTGACGTCGGTTCCGGTCAAGGTGCTTGAGCTCAGAATACTCATTGTGATTACCTCCCAAATGATGTTCACGGCGGAATTGCCGGAACGAAATGCATGCTAGGGTGTGCTTCCGGCATGCCCCATCGGTGGGAAAGCCGTGACCGTGTAGGAGCATGGCCCTGGCGCGAAAACGCTTGCGTTCGGGGCCGCAGGCAGCATGCCCGGCGCACCCGATGCACCGCCGCCGTTGCGGCTTGTGACCCGTTCATGGCAGCGCAGCGTCCAGCGTCCAGCGTCCGCGGGATTGCGCGCACGGTGTCATCGCGGCGGCAAGCCCACCGGATCCAGCTCCTCGTCCTCGATGTCGCCGGTGGCCCTGATCTCTTCGGTCCAGCGTGCGGTCCAGGCATCGATCTGTGCTGCCAGCGCGTGCGCGTCCAGTGCCGCGACGCAGGCGGGTTCGAGCAACAAGGCATCCATCTCGTCGAAGTGCGTCATCGCGGCGTTCGCCGCCAGCACGACACTGCCATCGCCCTGCGGGGCATCGGCCAGGCCCAGGGTCACGGTTTCAATGCGGTCGCGGACCTGCGCAAGCTCGCACTCGCAGCGATCGAGAACCTCTTGCGGCAGGCCCGCACTCGCCCGCAGGGCGGGAACGATGACGAGTTGCTCCAGCCTGCAGCGCAGGTCGAGCGTGCGCAGGAACGCCTTCTGCGCCGTGATGCGATGGTGGTTCGTCGCGCTGGACAACCACTCGCTCAGTTGGGCGACCGATGCGTGCAGCGCTGCCAGCGGTGCAAGGTCTTGCTGCGCGAGTGCGCACGGGGGGATGTTCGCGGTGGTGGGCATGGCAAAAGGCCTTCCTTGGCAACGGTGAACGGATGCCACCGCCGGGGGTGGCCTGCAGGCCATTGTTCCGTGCCTGCGCGCAGCCGGTAAGCGTGCAACGCGCCGCGCCGTTGTAGGAATCAATGCCGATGGCCGCGCCGGCCGGACGCAGCGGCCGCAATGCGGCTTGTCCCGCACGGGCAGTGCGGTTCGTTCCAAGCTGTCGCCCGTGTCCTACGTTGCGGCGCGCTTTCCGCCGGCAGCCCGTCCGTCGAAGCCGCCGTAGGCTCAAGCCTTCCTCACAATGTTCGGGAGCCGGTCATGGGCAAATATCTTCTGGGTTGGTTGCTGGGTGTGCCAGCCATCGTTCTGGTCCTTGTCTTCCTCGTCTTCAATTGATGTGCGTGGCGATGGCGCGGCCCGGACCTTGCGCACCGACGTTGTCCGCAGCCCCTGCTGCGGCAACACAAGGGACGCCCGTTCCGGGGCCGCACGCGGAGTGAGACGATGGTGTTGCAGAAGCGCTTCGGTGGCCGGTTCTGCATGTCGATCGTCATCCTGGCCATGACGATCGGCATTTTCATGATGGCACTTGGCACCGGCGGAAACGAATCGAAGATCGAGCACCGGCTCGTTCACCACTTTGGCGTCGAGGACCCCGCCTTCGCGCGCCAGCTCGGACTGCTGCTGGGGCCACCCTTCATCGGCGGCAACAACATCCGGCTGCTGCGCAATGGTGACGAGATCTTTCCCGCCATGCTCGAGGCCATTGCCAGCGCCCAGGTGTCGGTGACCTTCGAGACCTATATCTACTGGTCCGGCGCCATCGGGCAACAATTCGCCGATGCCTTGTCGCAGCGATCCCGACAAGGCGTCAAGGTGCATGTCCTGCTGGACTGGGTGGGCAGCGCGAAGATGGAGCAGCACATGCTGGACGAGATGGCGGTCGCCGGTGTCGAGATCCGCCGCTTTCACCGCCCCCATTGGTCGACGATCGACCGCATGAACAACCGCACGCACCGCAAGCTGCTGGTGGTCGATGGCCGCATCGGCTTCACGGGCGGAGTCGGTATCGCGCCGCAATGGACGGGCGATGCGCAGGATGCCGACCATTGGCGCGACAGCCATTTCGAACTGACCGGTCCGGCTGTGGCACAAATGCAGGCAACCTTCATGGAGAACTGGGCCAAGGCCACGGGCAAGCTGCTCTACGGCGAGTCCTACTTCCCGACGCTTGCGCCGACGGGTGAGGTTCCGGCCCAGGTGTTCAGCAGTTCGCCGAGCGGGGGCAGCGAAAGCATGCAGCTGATGTATCTGCTGGCGATCACCGCGGCCACGCGTTCGATCGATCTGTCGGCGTCGTATTTCGTACCCGACGCGCGCAGTGTCGACGCGCTGGTCGATGCGCTCAAGCGGGGCGTGCGCATCCGCATCATCGTACCCGGCGAACACATCGACAGCGAGATCGTGCGCAAGGCGTCACGCGATCGATGGGGCCCGCTGCTGACGCATGGCGCGCGTATCGCCGAATACCAACCCACGATGTTTCATTGCAAGGTGATGGTGGTCGACGAATATCTGGTCTCGGTGGGATCGACGAACTTCGACAACCGTTCGTTCAGCCTGAACGACGAGGCCACGCTCAACATCCTGTCGAAGGACTTCGCGGCGGAGCAGGTGCGTGAATTCGAGCGCGACCTGGCGCGGGCGCGGCCCGTGACACTCGCGCAATGGAAGAACCGACCGCTACGCGAGAAGGCGCTGGAGCAGTTGGCATCCTTGTTCGGTTCACAACTCTGACGCAGGCCGTGCGCCGGATCGGTTTCGATGCCGAAGGTCAATGCCCGGCGGCCGCGTTGCGCCTGCGTGTCCGCGCCGCCTTCTTCGCCGATGCCGAGCGTTCCTCCGCGGATCGCGCAGCCGATGCCGCGCCACCGCGTCGCCCGCCCTTGCGGGACGCGGAACGGTCGGTCTCGTGACCGACCCCGGAGCCCGACTTCTTGCCACCGCCGGTCTCCTTGTTGACCGTGGCCCATGCGCGCGCCTGGGCTTCGTCGTGCGGGACACCACGCGCCTCGTAGCTGTCCTCGATGTGACGGGCCTGGCGTTTCTGCTTGTCGGTATAGGATGATTTGTCGCCGCGTGCCATGACGTCCTCCCTGATTGGCTGATGTTGCGGATGCAGCGCGATCAGATCGCGTCCACGCTGCCGGTGATCGGTAACACGATTCCGGTTATGTAGGAGGCGCAGCTCGGTGCCGCGAGAAACACGTATGCGGGAGCGATCTCTTCCGGTTGTGCGGCGCGCCCCATGTCGGAATCGCGACCGAACTGCGCCACGGCGTCGGCCGGCTTGTCCGCGGGGTTGAGTGGCGTCCAGACCGGGCCGGGTGCCACGGCATTGACTCGGATGCCTCTGTCCAGAAGGTTTCTTGCCAGCGACTTGGTGAAGGCGTGTATGGCGCCCTTGGTCGCGGCATAGTCCATCAGATGGGCGCTGCCACGCAGCCCGACGACCGAGCCGGTATTGATGATGGATGCGCCGGACCGCAGGTGAGGCAGGGCAGCGCTGGCCATGTGGAAGTAGCCCAGGATATTGGTGCGGAAGGTCTCTTCCAGGCGCGGTTCGGAGAGTTGCTCGAGCGAATCCGCATGCTCCTGGAACGCCGCATTGTTGACCAGCAGGTCGAGGCGCCCCCAGGCTTCGACCGTCTGCTCCACCGCCGCGTGGCAGAAAGCACGGTCGGTGACGTCGCCCGACAAGGTCAGGCAGCTGCGTCCTTCCGCCTCCACGCGGCGCCGTGTTTCCCGGGCGTCCTCGTG
>JBFIDI010000520.1:0-3967 GCA_041581405.1 Burkholderiaceae bacterium | reverse complement strand
GGGCGCGGCACCGACATCCACCTGGGCGAAGGCGTGGCCGCGGCCGGCGGGCTGCACGTGGTCCTGACCGAATTCCACGACTCGCCGCGCATCGACCGCCAGCTGATCGGCCGTTGCGCGCGCCAGGGCGACCCGGGCAGCGCGGTGGCCATCGTCGCGCTCGACGACACGGTGCTGCGCGAACACGGCGGCCAGCTGTACCGGCTGCTGGTGCAGCTGTTCCCGAACGGCCCGCCCGCGTTCTGGGTCGAACGCTTGCGCCACCATGTGCAGCGCCGCGCGCAAGCCATCCACGCGCGCACCCGCCGCGATACCCTCAAGCAGGACCAGAACCTCGATACCATGTTGGCATTCGCCGGAAACCAGATATGAGCCTCCAACCGATCACCTCCGCCGCTGTTGTCGTACTGGCCTGCCTCGTGGCGGCCGGCCCGGCCCGGGCCCTCGAAGGCGAATACCAGTGCCTGATCGAACCCTACCGCCGCATCGAGATCCGCAGCGCCGTCGAGGCGCTGATCGACAAGGTGCACGTGCAGCGCGGCAGCGTGGTGCGCAAGGGCGAACGCCTGGTCGATCTGCAGTCGAGCGTCGAGGAGGCCGCGCTGGAGTCGGCCAAATACCGTGCCGTGATGGAGGGCAGCATGCGCTCGTCCGAGGCCCGGGTCGACTATGCGCGCGACAAGTTGCGCCGGCGCGAAGAGCTGAGCCGGCAGAACTTCGTCTCGTCGCAGGAACGCGACGACGCCGCCGCCGAGTTGCGCGTGGCCCAGGCCGAACTGCTCGAGGCACGCGACAACCGGCAGCTGGCGGTGCTCGAGAGCAAGCGCCTCGAAGAGTTGCTGCGCCAGCGCACCTTGCTCAGCCCGTTCGACGGCGTGGTCACCGAGGTCGAGCAGCATCCGGGCGAGCTGGCCCAGACCGGCGAGACGGCGCGCCCGATCCTGAAGATGGCGCAGATCCACCCGCTGCGGGTCGAAGTCGTGTTGCCGGTGGCGCTGTACAACCAGGTCAAGGCCGGCGCAGCGGCGGAGATCGAGGCCGAGGCGCCGACCAAGGGCAAATTCAAGGCCACCGTGCAGATCGTCGACAAGGTCGTCGACTCGGCCAGCGGCACCTTCGGCGTGCGCCTGGAGCTGCCCAATCCGTCGGGCAGCATGCCCGCCGGGGTCAAGTGCAAGGTGCGCTTCAAGTAACGCGCCGCGGCGGCAACCAGCGCCTGGCCGGCGCCGCTGCCTTGCAATCGCCACCAAACGCCCCATATGGGTTCGATGACCTCATTGTTCGAACCCGTCCAGGCCGGCAGCCTGCAATTGTCCAACCGCGTCGTGATGGCGCCGCTGACCCGCAACCGCGCCCCCGGCGCCATTCCCAACGACCTGATGACGACGTATTACCGCCAGCGCGCCAGCGCCGGCCTGATCGTCACCGAGGCCACGGCCATCAGCCACCAGGGCCAGGGATATTCCGATGTGCCCGGCATCTGGAGCCCGGAGCAGGTCGCGGCCTGGAAAAAGGTCACCGACGCCGTGCACGCCGAGGGCGGCAAGATCGTCGTCCAGCTCTGGCATGTGGGCCGGGTCTCGCACGTGGACCTGCAGCCCGACGGACAGGCGCCGGTCGCGCCGTCGGCCATCGCTGCCAAGACCAAGACGGTGCTGATCCGCGACGGCGTGCCGGCCTTCGTGCCGACCTCCGAGCCCCGCGCGTTGCGGCTCGATGAGTTGCCCGGCATCGTTGCCGACTACCGTCACGCCGCGCGTTGCGCCATCGAGGCCGGTTTCGATGGTGTCGAGGTGCATGGCGCCAACGGCTACCTGCTCGACCAGTTCCTGCGCAGCGGCTCCAACCACCGCACGGATGCCTACGGCGGCTCGATCGAGAACCGCGCGCGCCTGCTGGTCGAGGTGATGCAGGCGGTCGCGGACGAGATCGGCGGCGGCCGCGTCGGACTGCGCCTGTCGCCGGTGACGCCGGCCAACGATGCCTTCGACGACCAGCCACAGGCGCTGTTCGAGCATGTGATGGATCGCCTGGGCCCGTTGCAGCTGGCCTACCTGCACCTGATCGAAGGCGCGACCGGCGGACCGCGCGACCATGTGCAAGGCGACAAGCCGCTGGACTACGACGCGCTGCGGGCCCGATACCGCGCCGCCGGCAGCACCGGGGCCTGGATGGTCAACAACGGTTACGACCGGCCGCTGGCCGAGCAGTCCGTGGCCCGCGGCGCCGATCTGGTGGCCTTCGGCCGCCTGTTCATCGCCAATCCGGACCTGCCGCGCCGCCTGCGCGAAGGCAGCGAACTGAACACGCCGGACCGCGCGACCTTCTACGGCGGCGCCGCCGAGGGATATACGGACTACCCGGCACTGGCCGCGGCCTGACGCCGCCCGCGCGGCGTCAGCGCGTGGAGCCCAGCCCGATCGGTTCGGGCGCGATCATGACGATGCGGGTGAACAGCCGGTCGTAGCCAGGGTCGCGCGGGTACTTGCCGGTCAGCGGGTCCCGGTTGCTGGCGAACGCCCGGTCGAGTTCCGCCCAATCCTGCGCGCTGAGCGACTTCTCGGCCAGCGGAAGAATCTCCGTCTCTTCGAGTTGCATGTGCTCCAGGTAGAACTTCACGTACTTGCGCGCCGCGGCATCGAAGGCCTCGCGCCTGCCATCGCCCAGCAACTCCCAGGCCAGCAACAAGTGCTGCAGTTCGCGCACCGAGGCTTCACCATGGGTGTGATCCCGGTCGAGCCGCTCGATGGCGGGCGCCACCTGTGGCGCGGCCTGCAAGACCTTGGGAAACAACAACTCGGTTTCCTTGGGATGGTGCAGCTTTTCAGGGAACTCGTCGATGTAGAACAACATCGCGCGCAACACATCGAAGAACGTGCCGGGTTGGTCTCCCGGGCCGCGCTTCACCATCATCGACAGCGAACGCAGCATCGCCGCCAGAGCGGCATGTTCGTCGCGAATGACACGCAGGGATTCATGCTGCATGGATCGTCTCCTCGTTTCTGCGGCTTCCGGCCGATGCTTGCAGCTTCGCATCCAATCGACCCGAAGAAATTGATCCATGTCATGCCCTGGCCGATCAGCTGTCCGGCACGCCGCACCATGTCGGCCCGGCAACTCTGCGCCGACGCGACGTCCAGCCGCCCATCACTGCGGCCATGGTACAAACGGCGACCGCCCGGTCGCGGTTAACCCAGGAGTTGCGTACGTGAAACTGAAGATGGCCAAGAATTCGCTGTTCGCGATCCTGCTGCGTTCGCCGTGGTGGGTCAGTTTCCTGGTCGTGCTGGTGTTCGCCATGGCCTCCGCGGCCCTGCTGCCGACGCCATACGTGGTGTTCGGCCTCATGGGTGCCTTGCCGTTCCTGGTCATCGGCGTCATCGCCGCCTACCGCCAGTTCCGCGCGCCGAGCCAGCAACATGTCGAGCGGACGCTGCAGCAGGTCGCTGCCATGCCCTGGCGCGACTTCTGCCAGGCCCTGGAGCAGGCCTTTCTGGCCAAGGGTTACCAGGTCGACCGGCTCGACAATGCCGCCGCCGACCTGGAACTGCGCAAGGGCTCGCAAACCACGCTGGTCGCCGCCCGGCGCTGGAAAGCCAGCAGCCACGGTGTCGAACCCTTGCGGGCGCTGGATCGCGAGCGCCAGAGCCGGGATGCCAGCCACTGTGTCTACATCACACTGGTCGCACTGGGCGACGCCACCCGCCGATTTGCCGAGAAGCAGGCGATCGAGCCCGTCCATGGTGTTGCGCTGGTGCAGTTGCTCGACCAGCGTTCGCGCAAGTCCTGACTCCGGATCCGCGCCCCTTTTTCGGGGCTGCACCGGCGGCGCCAACTTTACAAAAGCTTGTCATACCGCCATCCTGCCGATACACGGCGCGCGCAGACTCGTGGTCAACCTGTTGCGATACCCGCAAGTCAGGTCTCCACGAAGGGGAAAACCATGAGATCCGTCATCAAACCACTG
>JBFIDI010000519.1:0-3974 GCA_041581405.1 Burkholderiaceae bacterium | reverse complement strand
AGCGGATGGCGCCGCTGCAATGGGCGGGCATCGCGCTGGCCTTCAGTGGCATTGCGTTTGCCTTCCTGGGGCGCGACCCGGCAGGCGCCGTCCATGCAAGCGCCACGATGCGCGGCGACTTCATGGGCCTGATGGCCGGCCTGGTGTGGGGCGCGACGACGGTGGCGGTACGCTGTTCGCGCCTGTCGTCGGCCCCCGCCACGCAGACCTTGCTGTACCAGCTGCTCGGTGCGTTCGTGTTGCTGACCGCCGCAGCCTGGGCCAGTGGCCAGACACACATCAACCCGACACCGCAGGTCTGGGCCAGCCTGCTGTTCCAGGTGCTGGTGGTGTCGTTTGCCAGCTTCCTGTTGTGGTTCTCGCTGATGCGCACCTACCTGGCGTCGCGCCTGGGCGCGTTTTCCTTCCTGACACCGATGCTGGGCGTGGTGCTGGGCGCGTTGTTGCTGGGCGAGTCGATCGAGCGCCATTTCCTGCTGGCGACCGTGCCGGTGTTGCTCGGTGTGGTGCTGGTCAGCGCCCATGGCTCCGTGGTCGCGGTCGCGCAGCGGGCCTGGCAAGGCCTGGCACGGCGCCGGCGCGTGAGCCCGGTGGCGGGGTCGCCGCCATCTGTGTGATCATGCCGGCATGCATCCGCCAACAAAGGAAAAGCCCGACATGTCCCATCCATTGGACGCGCTGATCGACCTGGCGCAATTTCCGTTGCACGATCCGGCGTTTCGCGCGCGCTGCAAACAGTCGCTCGACGATGCCGGCGTGCTGGTGATGCCCGGTTTCCTGACCCCGCAGGCCGTGGCATCCGTGCAGCGCGAGGGCGAGCAGCACCGGCATCGGGCCTGGTACACGGCCAGTAGCCACAATATCTTCCTCAAGCCCTCGGACCCGCAGTATCCCGAGCATCATCCGCGCAACCGCGCGGTGGCATCGTCCAAGGGCTGCATCACGACCGACCAGATCCCCGACGGTTCGGCGCTGCACCGCTTGTACGAGGCGCGGGTCTTTCGGGACTTCCTGTGCGCGGTGCTCGACGAGGCCGAACTGCACGCTTATGCCGACCCCTTGTCGTCGGTGAACCTGCATTTCGCCGACGCGGGGCAGGAGCTGGGCTGGCATTTCGACAACTCGTCGTTCGCCGTCACGCTGATGATCCAGCCGCCCGAAGCCGGCGGTGTTTTCGAATACGTCAAGCATGTGCGCGATGCCGACAAGGGTGAGTCGAACTACGCGCGTTGCGCCGAGGTGCTCGACGGCGCCGTGCCGGTGCGCACGCTGGCGATGGACGCCGGCGCGCTGGTGTTGTTCCGCGGCCGCAATGCCATGCACCGGGTGACGCCGGTCCAGGGTTCGCGCACCCGGATGCTGGCCGTGCTGGCCTACAACACCGAGCCCGGCATCGCGTTGTCCGAGTCGGCACGCATGACGTTCTACGGGCGCTTGGGACCGAACACGACGGACGCGCCGACGGCGCGCGCGTGAGCCGTCCCGCGGCAGGCCCGGCGCGGCGTGTGCCGGCCGCCGGGCTGGCGCTGCCGCGCCGTGCGGCGGCCGGGGTTCAGCGCAGGGTCTTGGACACCGCCGTCCACTTGCCCTTCTGCACCTGGTCGATCTCGACGGCCTCGGGCATCAGGTGGCCGCCCTGGAAGCCCACCTTGTCGTAGAACATCGGGCTCTCGAAGCTGGCGCCCTGCAACTGCTTGACCAGCTTGTCGGCCGTCAGCTCGCGGCCGACGGCCTGGACCGACTTCACGAACATGTCGGTGTAGTGATAGGCCAGCAAGGCGTTTTCGTCCGGCTCGTTGCTGAATTTCTTCTTGTAGTTCGCGAACCAGGTCTTGATGGCCGGCGGGCTGTCCTGCTCGGTGTAGAGGTTCCAGACGCCGACGCCGTACAGGCCTTCGACCGTGTCCTTGCCCAGTTGCAGCACGATGCCGGTGCGCCCCGGGGTGCCGGTCAGCACCTTGACGTTGTTCCAGCCCAGCTTCTTGACTTCGGCCATGATGCCGACGGTCTCGTGGGTGATGGTGGCGATGACGATCAGGTCGACGTCGGCAGCTTTCATGCGCGCGACCTGCGACGAGAAGTCGATGTCGCCCGCCTTGTAGCCGGCCTCGGCCGCGTAGCTCATGTTCTTCGCGCTCAGCGCCTTCTTGACCCCGGCACCCATCAACGCACCGAGAGGCCCTTCTTGGTAGATGTAGCCGACCTTCTTCGGCTTGTAGGTGTCGAGCATCCAGGCGACGCCGGTGTTCATGATGGTGTCGTAGTTCGGCGTCACCGTGAACAGCAGCGGGCTGTCACCCGACGACTTGCGCATGATGGCCGATGCGCCCCAGGGCGCGAAATAGACGACGCCGGCATCGACCGAACGCTTGACGACGGCCGCGTTCGTCGCGGAGCCGAACGGGTTGACGACGGCGAACACCTCGTCGCTGCGGATCAGCTTGTCCATCGCGCGCACCGCCATCTGCGGCTGGCTGCCGTTGTCCTCGACGACGATGCGGAACTTGCGGCCGTGTACGCCGCCGGCTTCGTTGGCCTCGTCCAGCCGCATCTGCATGCCGTTGCGGATGCTGGGCATACCGGCGGCGACCGGACCCGACAGGTCCAGGTGGGTGCCGAGCACGATCTCGGTGTCGCTGATGCCCGCGGCCTGGGTGCCGCCGGCCAGTCCCAGCGCCAGCAGCGCCGTCGCGAGGGTGTTCTTGAGTCCGATGTTCATGGTGGTGTCTCCTCTTGAAATAAGGGCCTGTCGGCCCGGTGTCGTGAAAGGGTCAGGAAGCGTACATGCCGGCGATCAGGTCGGCGTATTTGGTGGCAACGACCTTGCGCTTGAGCTTCATCGTCGGGGTCAGTTCGTCGTCCTCGGCGGTCAGCAGCTGCGCGATGATGCGAAACGACTTGATCTGCTCGACCCGCGCCAGCCGGCCATTGACCTGCTCGACTTCCGACTGGATCAGCTGCACGATCTCCGGCGCGCGCGTCATGCTGGCGAAGTCGGTGTACGGCACCTGCTTGTCCTGCGCGAACTTGGCCACGTTGTCCTGGTCGATCATGATCAGGCAGGTCAGGTAGTTGCGTCCCTCGCCCACGACCACCGCGTCCGAGATGTAGGCGCTGAACTTGAGATGGCTCTCGATGTTGCTGGGCGTGATGTTCTTGCCGCCCGAGGTGATGATGATGTCCTTGAGCCGGTCCCGGATGCCGACATAACCATCGGCGTCGATCTCGCCGCAGTCGCCGGTGTGCAGCCAGCCGGCCTCGTCGATGGTCTCGCGGGATTTATCCGGCAGCCGCCAGTAACCGGCGAACACGTTGGGGCCGCGGACCAGGATCTCGTTGTCCGCGCCGAGCCGGATCTCCGTGCCGGCGGCCCGCACGCCGGCGGTGCCGATGCGGATGCGGTCGGTCGGCATCGCGGTGCAGAAGCCGCAGGTCTCGGTCAGGCCATAGGACTCGAGCAGGTCGATGCCAACCGCCATGTACCAGCGCAGCAGGTCGGGTGGCACCGGCGCGGCGCCGGTCAGCGCGGTCTTGACGTTCTGC
Organism: Burkholderiaceae bacterium; assembly: GCA_041581405.1. Taxonomy (GTDB): domain Bacteria; phylum Pseudomonadota; class Gammaproteobacteria; order Burkholderiales; family Burkholderiaceae_C; genus CAISIP01. The sequence goes on along the minus strand of JBFIDI010000519.1, from coordinate 431 downwards.
AGGCCCAGGAAACTGCGCAGGTTGGACAACACCAGGCGCTGCATCCAGTCGTACCGGCGCGCGCGCCAGCCGGTCACCGGCCGGCCCTCGAGCCGGGCCTGCGCCAGCGCGGCGCCTTCGGCCAGCAGCCGGGCGTAGATTGCCCGTGCGGACGGGATCGCGTCCTGCATGTAGAGCGTGACCTGGGAATGGAGTTTTTCCCAGAACCGCGGCGGGCCGAACACCACGTGCGGAGCGACCTCGCGCACGTCGTTGAACACCGTGCCGGCGTTCTCCGGGAAATGCACGATCTGCCCCTGGGCCAGCGGGTTGTAGACCGTGGACATGCGTTCGGCGATGTGGCACAGCGGCAGGAACGACAGGGCGCGGTCGCCCTGCCGCAGGTCCAGGTACTGGTGCACGCTCGAGATCTGGAACACCAGGTTGCGGTT